>CALGGL010000086.1 GCA_937915975.1 uncultured Lachnospiraceae bacterium
CGGACCTATTATCCTCATTTTTTTATCTCCCGGATAAACTGCTTTTACAAGTCTTATAATCTTTTCCGATTCATTACAAAGACTGTCATAATTATCCGAGGTCATAAGCATAACCATCATATTGTAAACAGGAGGATATTTCAAAAGTCTTCTGTAGGTTATCTCCATATCAAAGAATTCTTCATAGCTTTGTTTTTTTACAGTGGCGATAGCATAATGCTCAGGCTGGTAGGTCTGAATTATTACATTGCCTTTCTTATCGCTTCTTCCTGATCTTCCCGCCGCCTGTGTCAAAAGGTCAAAGGTCCTTTCTCCTGCCCTGAAGTCATTTGCAAACAGTGAAATATCTGCAAGAAGTATTCCCACAAGAGTCACGTTTGAAAAATCATGCCCCTTAACTATCATCTGTGTTCCGATTAATATATCAGCCTTATGACTGATAAATTTATTGATTATACTGCTTTGAGAGCCTTTTCTTAAAGTAGTATCCTTATCCATCCTAAGAGTTCTTACTCCGGGAAATATTTTTTGGATTTCCTCCTCAACCTTCTCGGTTCCGGCACCGAAACCGCCTATCATTTTTGAATGACACTTGGGACATTCCTTATGTTCCCTTTCCATATGTCCGCAATAGTGACACATCATAAAACCGTTATTGTGAAGAGAAAGAGCAACATCACACTTAGGACACTTTATTACCTCGCCGCAGTCCCTGCAGGATACAAAGCTGTTAAAGCCTCGTCTGTTAATGAAAAGCATTACCTGCTCATTTTTTTCCAGACAGGCTCCTATTGCATCCTTAAGCTCTTTACTTACTATGCTTCTGTTACCCATATGAAGTTCATCTCTCATATCAACGACCGATATATCCGGAAGACTCATTCCTTTAGGTCTTTCATTTAACTCCCATAGCTTAAAATGTCCCAGCTTAGCCTGCATATAGCTTTCGACCGACGGAGTGGCCGAACCGAGAATAACGGATGCTCTTTCAAGTCTTGCGCGCTCTATGGCTACCTCCCTTGCATGATACTTAGGCGACTGATCGCTTTTATATGCCGTATCATGCTCCTCGTCGATTACAATAAGTCCCAGATTATCACAAGGTGCAAATAACGCCGAACGCGGTCCTATAACCACATCCACCTCATGCTTTTTCACACGTTCAAACTCTATATATCTTTCGCCCTTACTCTGTCTTGAATTAATAACCGCAATCCTGTCCCCGAAATACTGCTTAAATCTTGCAACATTCTGGTATGTAAGGGCAATTTCCGGCACAAGCACAATAGCCTGTTTATTATTATTTATTACCTCTTTTATACAGCCTATATAAACCTCGGTCTTACCGCTTCCGGTTATTCCGGAAAGCAGATAGGTTTTAAAGCTATCCTGATTTATATCGTTCTTAAATTCATCTATAAGCGCCTGCTGATTACTGCTTAAGCTTTGAACCGGTTCATTTCTTAATTCAAATTCCTCTTCAGATATACGTTGTTCGGTTTTTCTTACCCTCTCTTTCACCGGCATAACCGTCTTTAAAGCATTTATCATAGTAGAGCCATAGGTTTTATGAATAAATGAAGCAAGCCTTATAAGATTGCCTTCTATCTTAATGCTCTTGTCCGTGATACCTGATATATATTTCATTTTATCTGTATCAAAAGCCGCCTTATCGGTAATATTTATAATATATCCCTTTCTCTCTTTATTATATCTTCCAAACGGGACATTTACCTGCATACCGACAGAAAGTACATCTGAAAGCTCATCCGGAATCATATATTGAAATGTTTTATCAATGGCCTCATGCGAAATATCTATTATTATATCCGCATATAGTTGTGACATCTTCTTCCTCCAATATTTCTTTTATCAAATCTCTTTCATCCATATGATGCTTAACACCCTTTATCTCCTGATAATCCTCGTGTCCTTTTCCTGCAAGCACGATTACATCACCGCTTTTTGCATTCATTATGGCATATCTGATTGCTTCCTTTCTATCAGGAATCTCTATATATCTGCCATCCGTTTTACTTATTCCGATTTTTATATCCTTTATAATTTC
>CALGGL010000087.1 GCA_937915975.1 uncultured Lachnospiraceae bacterium
CAGGAACTGCTACCCTTAAGGATGCAGTTTCGGAGGCTATGAGAGAGTGGACCTCAAGAATTGATGATACACATTATTGTCTCGGTTCTGTTATGGGACCTCATCCTTTCCCGATTATAGTAAGAGATTTTCAGGCAGTTATCTCAAAGGAGATAAAGGAGCAGATTCTTAACGCTGAGGGCAGACTTCCGGATGCGGTTATAGCATGTGTCGGCGGAGGCTCCAATGCTATAGGAAGCTTTTATAATTTCATAGAAGATAAAGATGTAAGACTTATTGGCTGCGAGGCGGCAGGAAGAGGTATAGATACCTTTGAAACGGCTGCAACCATAAACACCGGAAAACTCGGAATATTTCACGGTATGAAATCCTACTTCTGTCAGGATGACGAGGGACAGATTGCACCGGTTTATTCTATATCTGCAGGACTTGATTATCCGGGAGTCGGACCTGAACATGCATACCTTCATGATATAGGTCGTGCGGAATATGTGCCTGTTACCGATGATGAGGCAGTGGAGGCGTTTGAATTTTTATCAAGGACAGAGGGAATCATACCCGCTATCGAGTCTTCACATGCAGTTGCTTATGCGATGAAGCTTGCACCAACTCTGGATAAGGATAAGATTATCGTTATAACAATATCGGGGCGAGGCGATAAGGACGTTGCCGCGATAGCAAGATACAGAGGAGAGGATATATATGAGTAGAATAAATGAAGCATTTAATAATAAAAAAGCATTTATACCGTTTATAACCTGTGGTGATCCCGATATAGACACAACCAGAGCATTGGTAAATGAAATGGTAAAAAACGGCGCAGACCTTGTAGAGCTCGGCATACCGTTTTCGGATCCGACAGCAGAAGGCCCAACAATACAGGGAGCTAACCTTCGTGCACTAAGCGGTGGAGTAAATAAAGAAAAGATTTTCAATATGGTAAAGGAACTTCGAGAGGAGGATAATATAACCGTTCCTTTGGTATTTATGACCTATGCCAACGTTGTATTTTCCTATGATTCGGATAAGTTTTTCAAAACCTGTCAGGAGATTGGTATAGACGGTGTTATACTTCCGGATTTGCCATATGAGGAAAAGGGTGAATTTGAAGAGGTAAGTGAAAAGTACGGTGTGGATTTAATATCACTTATCGCCCCTACCTCAGCCAATCGAATTGCCATGATAGCAAAGGAAGCAAAGGGCTTTATCTACATCGTATCAAGTCTTGGAGTAACAGGCACAAGAACCGCTATTACAACCGATGTTGCATCCATAGTAAAGGTAGTTAAAGAAAACACCGATGTGCCATGTGCCATAGGCTTTGGAATCTCCAATCCGGAACAGGCGGCTAAAATGGCTGTTTCTGCAGACGGTGTAATCGTCGGATCGGCGATAGTTAAGATAATTGAAAAATACGGCAAAGGCTCAGTGCCTTATGTGGGAGAATTTGTAAAGAGCATAAAGGACGCAATAAGATAAATATTTTATGTTGTATTTAAAACACTGCATCAAAACGTATGGTTTTGGTGCAGTTTTTTTTAAAAAATACTTGACATTTTTTTCTATTATCA
>CALGGL010000088.1 GCA_937915975.1 uncultured Lachnospiraceae bacterium
TATGGAGATAAACTGGTTTTCTATCAAATTTCCAATCAACGTGTACTGTCCGCCACCCAAAAGCTTCGGAATAACGAAGGTCGAAATGGAAAGAAGAAAGGTCATAATTACTCCGTTTAACACTCCCGGAATCGAAAGCTTAAAGGTAACATTCCAAAAGGTCTTAAACTTATTTGCACCAAGGTCATACGAAGCCTCGATTAAAGAATGATCCATCTTGCTTAAGGAAGTATATATAGGTATGACCATAAACGGAAGCAGGTCACTTACGAGTCCGAGAATTACCGCGAAGTCTGTATACATAAGTGACACAGGTTCAAATCCAAGCTTAACCAAAACGGTATTTATAAGACCGTTATCCGATAAGAGTGAAATCCAAGCGTAGGTTCTGAGCAAGGTGTTAATCCACATAGGTATGGTAACCACCAGAATAAGTACGCTCTGCACCTTTTCACTGAAGGAGGTAATCACATATGCAAGTGTATAACCTGCCAGAAGACAGATTATTACCGATATGATACCGAGCTTGAAGGATTTGACAAACACATCCACATATACAGGCTCCGTCATCCTCTTGAAATTTTCAAAGGTAAATTGTATATTAAGCAGTTCATTTCCGCCCTTTGTAACCGAGTAAAGAATAATCATAAGAAGAGGAAGAACCACTATGATTGCTGCCCATATAACATACGGCCAGATCATCTTGCGAAAATGCTTCATCAGTTTCCTCCGTTTTCCCAATCCATTCGGTACATAACATGTATATCATCCGGTCCGAACTTAAGTCCCACCTCAAGTCCCGGCTTAAAATAATCCGTAGTATGTATAAGGTAATCCCTGTGCTTGGTTTCTACCACTATCTCATGGTGAACACCCTTAAATATTATGGATGAAACCTTACCCTTTATCTTAGCCTCCTTAGGCTTAACTATATCTATATCCTCGGGGCGAATTACAACCTCAACCGCCTCATTGTTTTTAAAGCCCTTATCCACACATTCAAACTCATAATCGTCAAAGGCTACAAGACAGTCCTTAATCATAGTTGCCTCAATTATATTGGACTCACCGATAAAGCTTGCGACAAACCTGTTTTCAGGCTCATTGTATATATCCTCCGGAGTTCCTACCTGCTGAATGACACCCTCATGCATAACCACTACGGTATCCGACATGGAAAGAGCCTCCTCCTGGTCGTGGGTTACAAATATAAATGTAATTCCGACCTCCTTTTGTATCTTCTTAAGCTCTATCTGCATCTCCTTACGAAGCTTGGCATCAAGGGCACCCAAAGGCTCGTCCAGCAAAAGCACCTTTGGCTCATTTACCAAAGCCCTTGCTATGGCAACTCTTTGCTGCTGTCCACCTGAAAGCTTAGTAACATCACGTTTATCGAATCCTTCCAAGCCAACCAGCTTAAGCATTCTTTTAACCTTATGCTCTATAAGCTTCTTGTCCATCTTCTTTATCTTAAGACCGAAAGCCACATTATCATATACATTTAAAAACGGGAAAAGAGAATACTTCTGAAAGACAGTATTAACCTCTCTTTTATAAGAAGGAATCTTTGATATATCCACTCCATCAAAAATAACCTCACCGTGACTCGGCTCCTCAAAACCGGCAATAATTCTGAGTGTGGTGGTCTTACCACAGCCGGATGGACCGACTAATACCAAAAACTCTTTGTCGGCGATCGGGATGTTGATGTCTTTCAGAACTTCGACATCGCCGAATCGTTTAACGACATGATCATAAGTGACACTTGCCATTTAAAATACCTCCATTTCGGTAGTGCATAGTGATTTCATTATAGCAGTGATTTTATGATTTGTAAAGATACGATTCTGACGAATTTCCGAAATGCTGAATGTGTGGATCGGTATGCGTTGACTGTGAAACTAAGGATTACAAACAGCTTAATCGGTAACGTTTGCCAAACTGTCTGATGGGCTTGTATTATGACCTTGTCGGCCTGTTCCTGTTGATTTCTATGGCTCCGTATGGTTGGCTGCTATCCAATTCAGGACTTGCTCCCGGTTTTTCAGCGCTGTGGCAGCGCCGACAGCGGTTGTGCAGATGGCTCCGCATGCGTTGGCAAAACGAAGCGCTTCCGTAACTTCGGCACCCCGCAAAATTTCCGATGCAAAGGCTGCAGCAAAATTATCACCGGCGCCTGTGGCATCGACAGCTTGAATTCTGTAACCGGGAAGATAACTTTCTTCCTTTTCATTTTTCAGAAAACAGCCTTTTGCCCCCAGCTTTATAAGGACGTTTTTTATTCCATAGCGGAGAGATCGGAAGAGCGTCGTGTAGGGAA
>CALGGL010000089.1 GCA_937915975.1 uncultured Lachnospiraceae bacterium
TACCTGGTAGGCATAGCCGGCTTTTAACAGCTCTCCGATAAAGTCGATCATCGCATCCATGGTTCTGGTGACGCGCGGCGTGGCATCCAGTTTCTCGGTATTCAGCGCATCTCTGATGTCCTCATAGGCTGCGATATATTTTTCTGTGATCGCCTCTTCGGTAGTGTTTTCTTCAATTGCCCGGTTGATGATCTTATCATCCACATCTGTAAAGTTAGATACATAATTTACATCATAGCCCTTGTACTCAAGGTATCTCCTTAATGTATCAAAAACTATCATAGGTCTTGCATTTCCGATATGTATATAATCATAAACCGTAGGTCCGCATACATATATGCCCACCTTGCCCTCGTTTATCGGTGTAAACTCATCCTTATGTCTTGTAAGGGTATTAAAAATCTTCATCTATGTTCTCCTTCCAAACGGCATACTTATCCAAAATAATCATATTATAAGATATTCCAAAGTAAAGACTTTGTCAATAAGAAAAATCGGGCAGGGTACAAAATCCCCTGCCCGATGTATCATTTATTATCAAATGTATTCCTGCACAAACCAAGACATACCTTAACCAATAATCCGGTTAACTATTTTTTAACATGAAAAGCATCCATCTGTGGATATACACCATTGTCTCCAAGCTCCTCTTCAATTCTAAGAAGCTGATTGTACTTAGCGACACGCTCTGAACGGCTTGGTGCACCTGTCTTAATCTGGCAGGTATTAAGTGCAACTGCAAGGTCTGCGATGGTTGTGTCCGCAGTCTCACCCGAACGATGTGAAGAAATTGCAGTGTAACCTGCATTATGAGCCATCTTGATCGCTTCAAGAGTCTCTGATACAGAACCTATCTGATTAAGCTTTATCAAAATTGAATTACCGCAGCCAAGCTCGATACCCTTCTTTAATCTCTCGGTATTGGTAACAAATAAATCATCACCTACAAGCTGAACCTTATCTCCAAGCTTTGCGGTAAGCTTCTGCCAGCCTTCCCAGTCCTCTTCATCAAGAGCATCCTCTATGGAAATGATTGGATACTTATCAACAAGACTTGCCCAATGCTCGATAAGCTCGTCTGATGTAAACTCTGTTCCTGCCTTAGGAAGCTTGTAGTAGCCTTTTCCTTTTTCACTCTTCCACTCTGATGAAGCTGCATCCATAGCAATCATGAAATCCTTACCCGGCTCATAGCCTGCCTTCTTGACAGCTTCAAGAATTGTCTCGATAGTCTCCTCGTCACTTGAAAGGTTTGGAGCAAATCCACCCTCATCACCGACTGAAGTTGCAAGACCTCTTTCCTTAAGTATAGATGCAAGTGCATGGAAAACCTCAGCACACCATCTTAAACACTCCTTAAATGAAGGAGCACCTACAGGCATAATCATAAACTCCTGAGTATCTACGGTATTGGTAGCGTGTGCACCACCGTTTAATATATTCATCATAGGTACAGGAAGTCTGTTTCCCTGTATACCACCCAAGAATCTGTAAAGAGGAATATCAAGTGCAGTAGCTGCTGCCCTTGCGGTAGCGATAGAAACAGCAAGAATAGCATTTGCACCAAGCTTAGACTTGTCCTTTGTTCCGTCAGCATCTATCATAGCCTTATCCACAGCATATATATCAGATGCATCCATACCAACGATTGTATCATTAATAATGGTATTAATATTCACAACTGCCTTTGAAACACCCTTTCCAAGATATCTGCTCTTGTCACCGTCTCTAAGCTCAAGTGCCTCAAACTCACCTGTTGAAGCTCCACTCGGTGCTGTTCCTCTTCCTACTGTACCGTCAATAAGAGTAACCTCTGCCTCAACTGTCGGATTTCCTCTTGAATCAAGTATCTCTCTTCCGTATACCTTTTCAATTTCCAAATAACTCATTTTCGTATTCCTCCATTTCTTTTTTACGGGATTTTGTAAGATTCTCAAGCCGGAAGCGGGGACTCCGGCCTTTTAGTCATATTCAGCAGTTATAACTAAAACAAAGAGAATCTACATGATTTACACAAAAGAGTTAGTTATATATAACTAACTCTTTGAAATATTATCACACTTATTCATATATGTCAATAAATTAAAAATTATTCCTTATCCCAACTTTTATTTTTATCTTCATCCGTAATTTCACGGACAACCTTGCAAGGATTACCCACCGCAACACTGTTTGACGGAATATCCTTAACCACTACACTCCCGCCGCCGATTACAACATTTTCACCGGTTTTTCCTATGATTTTTTTCAGAAGCTTTTTCCTTTTATCAAGCTCCTTGACAGGAGTACTGTTGAACTCTTGACAAAGAGTTTTACATTCGAGTCTTTCGGCCTCCAATTCACTGTCATAATTGGCGTCATACATTTTTTGCGATAGCATCTTCTCTTTTTCTGTCATACTAATTACCTACAAGAATATTCAAAACTTCATTGCTTCGTGCTACAAAGGCTGTCATCTCCTCCGGTGAAAGAGGTTTATTGGCAAGTACCGCAAGATCATATAACTGGCAGCAAACTGTATTTGTATGTTTACCTTCAGGATTGTCAAGGACATACTTAACAAGCTTGTTGTTTGCATTTAATACAAGGGTTTCACCCTCACTGCCAAACATATTAGGATCCATACCCGGCATACTGTAAACCTTCATCATCTCGGCCATACGACGGGATTCCTCTGATAATGTAATCATTGATGATACATTTTCATTTTTGAGACTCTCTACCTTGACTGTAAGCTTTTCTTTGCCGGTTGCTTTCTTAAAGATTTCGGTAAGCTTATCGGTATATTCCTTGGTCTGCTCCTCTGTAAGCGCCTCGCCTACAAAGTTATCTGCAAGGTCAGCATCTATACGAAGGAACTTGACATTTTCATTCTTACTCTCAAGGTGAGTTATATACGGATTATCGATGTTATGAGTAAGATAAACCGCATCTATGCCCTCTTCCTTAAACATATTGATATACTGTGACTGTGCAACCTCATCGCTTACATAGAACACCTTATTTTCATACTTTTCCTTACCTGCCTCAAGGTAGTCCGGAAGTGTAATATACTTGCCCTCGAGATTCTTGAAGAGCATATAATCTGTCATCTTTTCGCAGAATTTATCATCTCTTAAGCATCCGAATTTGATAAACGGACTGATATCATCCCAGTATTTCTCGTATTCTTCTCTCTCGGTCTTGCACATGCCGGAAAGCTTGTCTGCTACCTTCTTGGTGATATAATCTGAAATCTTCTTAACCGAGCCGTCGTTTTGAAGTGCACTTCTTGAAACATTAAGCGGAATATCAGGACAGTCGATAACACCCTTAAGGAGCATGAGGAATTCCGGTATAACCTCCTTGATGTTATCAGCTACAAACACCTGATTGTTATATAACTTAATTGTACCTTCAAGCTGGTCATACTGAGGATTAATCTTAGGGAAATATAATATACCCTTTAAGTTAAACGGATAATCCATATTGAGATGTATCCAGAAAAGCGGCTTCTTAAAGTCTAAGAATACATGCTGATAGAAGTCAATGTACTCCTCCTCTGTACAATCCTTAGGATTCTTAAGCCAAAGCGGATTGGTATTATTGAGAGGGACCTCTTTTTTCCCGTCTTCCTCTTCATCCTTTTTATCATCGGCTTTAGCCTCATCGTCTGAATTTTCTTTCTCATCTGCTTTATCTTTATCAGATTTCTTGTCAGACTTATCTTTAGTCTTTTTATCCTTTTTGTCATCTCCTACAAGGTCATCCTCTTCGGTAGTATCAACCTCGATAACCTTATCCTTTTTCTTAGCTTCCTCTTCCTTCTTCTTTGCCTCTTCCTCAGCCTTATCCTCGTCAGTAAAATAGATATTGTAAGGCATGAAGGCACAATACTTCTGGATAACCTCTCTTACACGATATTCATTTGCAAACTCATAGCTGTCCTCGTTAAGATAAAGGGTAATTGCAGTACCTCTTGTATCATCATCACTTTCGGTCATACTAAATTCGGTACCGCCGTCGCACTCCCAAAATACAGGCTCAGCGTCCTTCTTATAAGAGCATGTTTCAATGGTAACCTTGTCGGCAACCATAAATGCAGAGTAAAATCCAAGTCCGAAGTGTCCGATTATCTGATCATCATTGGACTTATCCTTATATTTGTTGATAAAATCCGTAGCTCCTGAAAATGCTATCTGATTGATATACTGCTCAACCTCTTCGGCAGTCATTCCAAGGCCGTTATCCACAAAGGTTATGGTTTTATCCTTAGGAGATGCATACACATCAATTCTGTACTCTTCTCCCTCTGTCTCCTCAAACTCACCCATCATAGCAAGCTTCTTTAATTTAGTAATCGCATCACAGCCATTAGATATAAGCTCTCTTATAAAGATATCGTGGTCTGAATAGAGCCATTTCTTAATAATCGGGAATATATTCTCGCTGTTAATTGATAAGCTTCCCTGTTTTTCCATTATTACATTCCTCCTGACAATTTATATATTATTTATTAGATTTTTTTATCAATACATCTGAAATATACTATTATTACGATGTATTTTTAACTCCATAAAGATAATATAATACCCCTTTCCCCGAATGTCAAGAAAAAAATTAGCACTCGTTTCAATCGAGTGCTAATTACATTGAACTACATAATACATGTTATAGGGACTGTTCTAATTGACAAGCCTATATAGCAATTATTCCGGACTGCATATAAAAATATACTAAGCAAAGCGTTAAGCGACAGCGTGCTTTGCGTGTATATATTTTATATGCAGTCCGGAATATCAAAATATGTCAATTAGAACAGTCCCTATGGTATGCTTTGCGCTATTTTTTCTCAACTTTTTCGATTTCTCTGTACCATTCATAATATGGCGTAACATCCGGCAATGTATCTAAATTAACACGCTCTGTAGATATAACCAATGCATTCATACGCTGATATGCCGGAAGTTCTACTCCCCAGTCAAGAACTATATCATAGCTCTTTTTATACACCGTTTTAAGATAATCTCTGTCACTGCTTTTTTCACTCTCTATGATAAGCTTATCAAGCTCCGCATCTGCTATACACATATGATTTTTTATAATTTCCGCCTCCGGATCCTCCGGATTAATGCCTGAATAATATTCATTACGCATATTTGGAGAAGAAAGAGTATACCATCCTCCGCACCACATATCTACTCTTTCTTCATTAATTGCAGTCCATAAATCTTCGCCTGTTACATCACCATCAACTATCACAAGTGAAATACCCATTTCCGCAAGGTCATTTTGTGCATTTATAATTGCATTATATAGAGGATGATATATACTTCCTCCTGCATAAATCCAAACCTCATACTCCATAGATGCACCCTCGGGAGCACTTACAACCTTACCGTTTTCCACAACATATCCAGCTGCTTCAAGGTAACCGAGCGAAGCCGTTTTCGCAGCTGCAACCCTTTCCTCCTGCGGTGTATTCTCGTCATATAAGACATTATTATTAACATCCCTTGAATATGCTATTTCATAGCCCACGTCACCCTTTTGGGGAGCCGCCCAGCTCGAATCCGGTACAGGATAATTAATCACATGTGCCGTATCTCCGTAATATGCATCAACAGATTCATCCCTATATACGGAAAATAATGTCATGAAGGCTTTTCTTAAATTTTTTGATTCAACTGATGCACGGTCTTCTCCAACCTTGACGCGGTTTGCGCTCATTGAAAGATATCCGTAGCCCATATTATCTTCAGTAAAGGTTGTCACCTTATCACCGGTTATTTCCCCATTGCTGTTTGCAGCTTCAATGCTGTTTTTTTCCTCCAGACTGTAATTGGTTTTTGCTATGTCTGTTATTCCGTCATATATCTTATCCAGATAAAAGCCCTCGCGTTCACCTATCATAATAAGCTTTTCACATTTTGGAACACCCTTATAATAGTATTCGTTTGCTTTGAAATAAAACGTACCATTGTCATCCTTTATAAATTCATAAGGTCCCGCTCCCAAAGGCATGCTATCCTTTTCGTGTATCTTTGACAGGTCACCCTTATCAAATCCAAAGCTGTTATTATCGTAATCATATTTACTTAAATCCCCATAATAATGAAGTGGTGCTACCACAAAATTAAAATTGGAATAATTTTTAATGTTTTC
>CALGGL010000090.1 GCA_937915975.1 uncultured Lachnospiraceae bacterium
TGTTTATTCAAATCCGAAATTTTAATTTTAGTCTTTGCCGGTGCGGCAGACTTTATATAAAGTCCTCTGATATATTGTATTAATTCATCACTTACATTACTTGTAGGCTTTAAACCCTCTTTTTTCTTGTTAAGCTTAACTAAAAGCTCACTACTTGTAATCTGTTTTCCAAGCTCACCAGATAATTGCTTTGCTAATTCGTGTACTCTCATAGATTACACCTCCAAATCCTTACTACTATTAATCCCGTTTATTATCTGTTTTGCAAGTCCCACATCCGTAACAGCAACCGTAACTCTGGCTTCTTTGCCTATTGTTTTTCCAAGCAGGCTGCTATCTACAGACATATAGCAAGGAATCTTGTAAAACTCACATTTTTGCATAAATTTCTTTTTCGTATTATCCGAAGCATCACCGGCTATAAGAACAAGCTGTGCTTTTTTCTCCTGAAGAGCCTTTTCAACCATAAATCCCCCACTTACGGTTTTTCCGGCTTTTTCGGCAATTGACAACATAGATAATGCTTTATTATTTACCAATCAAATCAACTCCTTTGAGAGAGTCTTATATACTTCATCAGGTATATCGCACTTAAGAGCCCTTTCAAGACCTTTGGATTTTATCGCCTTATCCAAACATTCTTTAGATAAACAGATGTATGCTCCTCTACCGTTCATCCTGCCTGTTCTATCAAGACATATCCCGTTATCCGGTGTCTTAATAACTCTGATCAATTCATTTTTAGGTTTTTGCTCACGACAGCCTGTGCATTGCCTGAGAGGTATTTTTTTTGCCATTAAGCTTTACTCCTCATCATTAGATTCTTCATCATCGTACTCTTCGTCATCGTACTCTTCGTCATCATATTCTTTGTCGTTATAATCTTCATCGCTGTATTCTTCATCATCAAAATCATCCTCATTGAATTCGAATTCCAGCTCCTCATCTTCATCATAACCAACCTGCTTTGCCTGTGACTCACTCTTGATATCAATCTTATAACCGGTAAGTCTTGCTGCAAGTCTTGCATTTTGTCCCTCTTTACCGATAGCAAGCGAAAGCTGATAATCAGGAACAACAACCCTGGCACTCTTTTCCTCCGTATCAACACTTACCGATACAACCTTTGAAGGACTGAGTGAATTCTCAATAAATACAGCAGGATCCTCATCCCAGTTAATAATATCAATTTTCTCACCCTTAAGATCATCAACTATGGTATTAACTCTTGTACCGTTAAGACCTACACAAGCGCCAACAGGATCCACATTAGGATCATTGGACCATACGGCTATCTTTGATCTTGAACCCGGTTCTCTTGAAATACTCTTAATCTCAACCGTACCGTCAGCAACCTCGGCAACTTCTCTTTCAAAAAGCTTTCTGACAAGATCCTTATGCGTTCTCGAAACAAGAATCTTAAATCCGCCCTTCTGGTTCTTCTTAACCTCAACCACATAAAGCTTGATTCTGTCTCCTCTTTTGTAATACTCACCCTTAACCTGCTCATTTTCATTTAAAATGGTATCGGTTCTGTCATCAAGACTTATGCTGATATTATTGCCAACATATCTTTGAACAACACCTGTAATTATATCCTTTTCCCTACAAGCAAAATGCTCATATATGGCATCTCTTTCTCCCTCTTTAATAGCCTGAACGATTATACTCCTTGCCTTTTGTGCAGCAATTCTTCCGAATTCCTTGGTCTTAATTTCAATACTTATCTCATCTCCCAAAGCCGCATCATCATTCATAGCCTTTGCCTGGACAAGTGAAATCTCATTTGCATCATTTTCAACTTTTTCAACAACGATTTTCTTCTGGAATAATGAAATATCACCTGTCTCACGATTCATTGATACCTCAATAACGGCATCCTTTCCGAAATCTCTTTCACAAGCCGATACAAGAGATGATTCAATCTTCTCCATAATCTTATCCTTGCTGATTCCTTTTTCCTTTTCCAATTGATTTAATGCGTCAATTATCTCTGACATTTTCTTTAATCCTCCTTACGTAACTATACGGTTTACATTTTAATAACTTGTATTAATTCTTTTTACTCAAATGCTAATCTTATCATTGATATATCTTTTCTGTCGATTGTAATTTCATCATCATTATAATCAACAGTTATATCCGTATCCGAATAATTCTTTAAAATCGCTTCAAACTGTTTTAATCCGTTAATTTTATCATAAAGCTTTATCTCAACCTTTTTACCCAAGCTGCGTTTGAAGTCTTTATCCTTTTTCAGCGGTCTTGTGAGTCCGGGAGAGCTGACCTCCAGTATATAAGCGTTGTCAATCTTATCCTCCTCATCAAGCTTCTTCTCAAGAGCTCTGCTTATAAGCACACAGTCATCAATATTGATTCCGCCCTCCTTATCGGCATAAACCCTAAGATAATAATCCGCACCCTCCTTTACATATTCAACATCCACCAATTCATAGGAATTCTCCTCTATAATCGGTGTTACAAGCCGGGTGCAATAATCTTCAATTTCGCTTTTTTTCATCTCACTCCACCTTTCAAACAGTAAAAATACAAGGTCTTTTCTTCTTTGATAAAACAAAGAGTGGGTTTTCTAACCCACTCTCAATGTCATCAATATCTAAGTCTCTTGTATTATACCACTTTTTTAAGCAAATGCAAGCATTTTAGTTGATTTTTATTATTTTTTCTCCAGTTTTAATTCAATCTTATCTATATATCCGTTCAGTCCGATATATCCCGAAATCTCACCGTTCGAACACCATTTAGTCCATGTGCCGTCAACATATCCAACCTTATAATAAATGTCATAGTTACCATGATATGCTTTATAGAGCCTTATCTGTATGCCATCCATAACCCTTAAGCTACAGCTTATACCTGTCATCTTGCCGTTTCTTGCCCATTCCGACCACCGACCGCCAAGATAATGAACTCTGTACTCTATTCCTCCTATTTCCGAATTCAAATTCAAATCCGCATTAAACCCACCTATTCCTTTATATATACCTCCCAAACCGGATAATTTTTCCGGGATGAATATGCCTTTTCCTCCTTCCCCATATATGTATGTAGTATAAGATAATGATAATGTATTCTTTTCCGGCACCCTTATCTTGGGCGTTATATTTTCATACACATTATCCTGAAAATCATTTTTATGATTTGATTCAGGAATAATCTCACTTGAATTTTGATTATTAATATTTATTTTTTGTTTTATCAATCCCGTTTCATCAATATATGCATTTAAATTGGCAAGTTCCATTTTTGCATTGCTATTCTCAAGCCATGCATATCTGAATAAAGCATATCCGTCATATCCCGCATCAAAAGAATAATCACACTGATTTTTTAAATTATCATCACACGAACACCATCCCGGATCATAATCAAAAACCTCACCGGACTTATAAAGCGCAAGCCCAACATAAATCGGAATATCAAGCTTATTGACAGCCTGCCATTCTTTGCACCTTTCCGAAAACATTTCCACACTTTCACCGTCAAGTGTTATGAAATCATTCGACCAATATAGCTGTGGCATTATATAATCAACATAGCCTTCACAAGAAAGCCAGGTATCAATGTCTGCCCCATCATTTCTGGCATTATCCATATTCCCTGCGGGGCTTATGCCAAATGTACAATTTTTATTAAAGCTTTTTATGGTTTTATAAACCTCCGAAACCATACAGTTAACATTTGACATTTTATCTTCGTATGAAAGCTCATCATACATACCGCTTACATAAAAATAATCATCAAAATGTATTCCGTCCACATCATAATTTTCAAGAATTTCACTTATCCCTGCGCATATAAGCCGTGTGCTTTCCTCCTTTGCAGGATCAAGGCTAAGACAGGTTTCATTGTCGGAATTTGTATATTCAACTATAATATCTTTATAAATCTCATAAAACTCTGTCTGCTTGTAGGAAACAGTTGTTTCATTATTACGGGAAACCCGGTACGGATTAATCCATGCTTCAAAAAAAAGCCCCCTATTATGAGCTTCCTCCACAGCGATTTTAAGCGGATCATATATCGGAGCACTTCTGTCACTTGAAATATAAGAAGACCATGGAAAAAGCTTTGAAGGATAAATTGCATCACACATCGGCCTTACATGAAAAATAACGGTATTTAAATTATTAGCAAGCATATTATCGTACATCTCATCAATTTTGTAACGATATGCATCTTCATCCAAATCACTTAAAAATTCCTCAATATCAAGAAACGACACCCAACAGGCACGTATATCAAGAGAAGAATTATTATTTGTTTCTTTTGCATATATGATATTATCTATGAACATCATTCTTCCATTATAAAATAACAACAGATTTAAAATAGAAATATTTATTAAAAACACACATAATAATTTATAAAATTTCTTTAACATAAAAAAGCCTTATAAAAATATATTTGTTACCTAATAATATATTTTTATAAAGCCATTTATATTACTTAATATTAAAAACATTATACTTCTATCATATTATAAAATTTTTCAACCGATACACATTCAGCATCATAGCATTGACACAAAAACTTATTATCTTCAAGATAAAGACCTGTGCTTTCATCCGTAAGAAGTTTATATAGTTCAGAGCCAAGCAGTTTTGTAAATGCTTT
>CALGGL010000091.1 GCA_937915975.1 uncultured Lachnospiraceae bacterium
GACTGGAGTTCAGACGTGTGCTCTTCCGATCTGGTGATAATACAAAAACAATACCTAAAGATTGGTTTGAGGCTTTTTCAAGATTGGAGAGCTTGCTCGGTGAAAATGATGTAACAAGAGAATATAGATCAGGTAAAAGAGTCGTTTTTTTAGATGAGCTTCCATGGATGGATACCGCAAGGTCTGATTTTAAGAGTGCTTTTGATTATTTTTGGAACAGCTGGGGGTCTTCGCAAAAGGATCTGTTGCTTATTATTTGTGGTTCAGCGACCTCATGGATAATTAATAATATAGTAAAGGATACAGGGGGATTTTATAATCGACTGACAAGGCAGATACGATTAATGCCGTTTACTCTTGATGAATGTGAGAAATTTTTGTTTGAGAATGGATTACAGTTTACGAGAAAGCAAATAATAGAAAGCTATATGATTTTCGGAGGAGTTCCATATTATTTAAATTATTTAAAGCCGCAATATAGTCTTATACAGAATGTAGATATGTTATTTTTTGGTGAAAATTGTCCTTTAAAATATGAATTTCAAAATATGTTTAAAGCGTTATTTAGAAATTCAGACTATTATATAGATATTATCAGAGAATTGTCTAAGAAAAAATATGGCATGACAAGATCAGAGTTGATTGATAGTAAGAGAACACCGGAGGGAAAAACACTTACTAAGTGTTTGGAAGATTTAGAACAGTGTGGGTTTATAAGAAAATATCATGATTATTCTTCTGAAAAAAATGGAGCACATTTTCAACTTATAGATCCTATGTGTTTGTTTTATTTGACATTTATGGAAACAGGTATGGTAGGATCATGGATGGATTATGTAGAAACTCCGGCTTATTATAGTTGGTGTGGACTTGCTTTTGAAAGAGTGTGTCTGATGCATACAAAGCAAATTAAACAAAAATTGGGTATAGCTGGAGTGTCAAGTAATGAACTTGCATGGGCAAGCAAAAAAACATCTCCGAAAGCACAGATTGATTTACTTATTGACAGAAAAGATGATGTTATTAATGTATGCGAGATAAAATATACTAAAGAGCCTTTTTCTATAGATTCAGATTACGAAAAGAATCTTATTCATAAGGTTGAAGCTCTTCGTTCAGAAACAGGTACAAAAAAGGCTTTATGGATTACAATGATTAGTTTTTCAGGATTAAAAAATAATAAATATAAGAATATTGTTATTAATGAATTAACAGGAGATGACCTGTTTGATAAATAATTATTAATGTGATAGAGATAGTTGACATTTGTCAATAAAAATATTGACAAATGTCAACTATTTTTGCTATATTATCATCAAAAGAGTTAATAATAAAAACGAATGGTGGTGAAGTAAATGATTGAAACCAAAGTGATAAGAAAGCTACAGGATTTAACATATCTGACTTGGGATAAAACAAGACATTCATCCGGAACGGCAGGTTCATATTTAAAATCATATGAAATGGAAAATAATAAAAAATTGTATTATAAATTATCCTGCTATGATTCATTAAGGGGAATAACAGGGCATGAATGTGTAAATGAAATAATAGTTGACAGATTACTTAGTATAATGGGATTAATGCATCTTAATTATCAACTGCTTAACGCAAGAATAGTCATAGATGATAAAGAGTATGAAACATATTTATGTGTTTCAGAGGATTATAAAAATGCGGGTGACAGTAAGACGGCTTTGGACGATTATTATGATATGGAGAAAAATGAAGGTGAATCAATTCTTGATTTCTGTAAAAGGATGGGATGGATTGATTACATTTATGAAATGCTCGTTGTGGATTTTCTTATAATTAACAGAGACAGGCATGGAGCCAATATTGAGGTTATAAGAAATAAATACACAGGAGATATAGGTCTTGCTCCTTTATTTGATCATGGACTATCTTTGGTTTACAGCTGTGGAACGGAAAAAGAAATTGAAGAGTTTGATCCTATGAGAGATATTCCTGTTCAATGTTATGTGGGTTCAAAATCTGTATATGATAATCTTAATATAATACCTAAATCAAAGCTTCCAAAATTACGGCGTTTGGATGAAAATGACAGGGAATATATTTTTAAGGATTTACAAGGAATATTGCCTAATATTTTTTATGATAAGATATGGGAAATAATATGGAACAGGTGGAAATATTATGAAGATATGTGTTATAAAGGATGAATCAAATAATAATCTTGAAATAGGATATTTATTTTATTATGAAAACAGCGATGTTTTTATTATCGAGCTTTCTGATAAGATTCAGGATATTGATGTTCCTTTGTTTTTTTATCCGTTTTTCAGAAGAGGTATATATACTTTAAATCCCGAGTGGAGCTTAAGGTGGGTAAGACAGCGAATTGTTCCAAGTGACAGACAAAATCTTGGAAGCATTTTGAAAAAAAACGGTTTAAAGGAGTATAATGAGTTTAAGCTTTTGATGCTTGCAGACGGAAGATGTGCACAGGATGATTGTGCGGTTTTTCCGTATAACAAAAACAGCTTGCCTGAATGGGTATCCGAAAGGATGAATAACAAGCTTGAGCTTGCCGTAGCCTTGGATGATTATAAGCTTTTTTTGGTTTATGCAAATCAAAAGACATGCCTTGTTGACACTAAAGCACTGATAACAAAAAAGAAAGAATTAAAGATATTGCTTGCAAAACCGCAAATTTTTAAAGATGCTCATTTACTACCGGGCGGAAATGGGGTAATATGGAGTGAGGGTGTTTTCCTTATGACAGAGGATCTTCGTCAAACAGGCATAACACTTCCGTTTAGTAAAAATGAATTTATAAATATTCTTAAAAGCTCCATACTTGATACGTCGGATGTTTGTGATGAATTAAAATGCTCAAGGCAATATGTAAGTAAGCTGGTTCAAAATAATGAGTTGACGTATTTAAAAGAAAGCGGAAACAGCCGTATGTATTATCGTAGTGAAGTTGATAAATTAAAACAATAGATGAGAGGTTTGGTTAAAATGAGTGAAATTACAAAAAAGGTACTTTTTTCAGAGGTAGATGCTAAGCTTAATATGAATATGAGCGGGCTGATTAATTCCATGCAGGACTGTATAAATAAACAGACAGAGGAAATCGACAGAGGTTCAGCGTTCCTAAAAAGCCATAACAGAGCATGGTTTACGGTAAGCTGGAATATCGAGGTCAAAAGACTTCCTAAGCTTTCTGAGGAGATAACCGTAAAAACATGGGCTTACGGTTTTTCGGTGGTAACCGGAGAAAGAAATGTAATTATTACCGACACGGATGGAAATGATATAGTCTGTGCCGACTCGCACTGGGGATATATGGATGTGGAAAGTCAGCGCCCTGCCAAGATAACGGATGAAGATGTAGAAGGCTATGTGATGGGTGAGAGATATCCTATGGAGAAGGTCAGCCGCAAGATAAAGCTTCCGGAGAGTTTTGACTATGTTGAGGATGTATGGGTTAGAAAGGAAGACCTTGATTTTAATAATCATATGAGTAACGGAAGGTATATAATTAATGCCTATGAATATGTACCTGAAGGAAAGGTCAAGAGAATTAGTATTGATTATAAGAAGCAGTGCAAATATAAGGATAAACTTTGTGTGTTTACAAACCATACAGACAATGAATATATAATTAAATTCACAGGTAAGGATGACGGAGATGACAGAGCAGTTGTGCTTTTTGAAATTGAATAATTATTCTTAATTGTGATTAAAAACTTCCAAATCGCTTAAAAATAATAGATTTGGAAAAATGTATGATTTAATTAAGGGAGTTTAATATATGCCAAATAGGATAAACATTTCAGATGCTATAATAAAAGAACTTATAAAGTCGGCGGATAATACAAGAAAAAATGCTTATGCGCCTTATTCACATTTTAAGGTGGGCGCTGCATTATATGCTGCAAAGGATGAGGAAAATTTCGATATAATAACAGGCTGTAATGTGGAGAATGCTTCATACCCGGCAGGAAACTGTGCGGAGAGAACTGCTGTATTTAAAGCGGTGAGTGAGGGCTATAATAACTTTAAGGCGATAGCTATAATAGGTGGGTATGATGAAAAAATGATACAGCATAATGCATCAAATAATCAGTCGGATACAAGTTATGCATCAGAAAAATATACATCCCCATGCGGAATTTGCAGACAGGTTTTAAGAGAGTTTGTTGCACCTAATAATTTTTATGTTATAATGGCAAAGAATGAAAATGATTATGTTATAAAAACTTTGGAGGAGCTTCTTCCCATGAGCTTCGGGCCGGAGAATTTGAAAAAATAATTTTTTTAGTATCGGAATAATTCAGAAAATATAAAGATAGTGAGGTATAAAAATTGGCAGGCATTGAAGATTTAAAAGCATACGAATTAGTTGAGAAAAAGACATTGGAGGAGGTAAAGGGAACAGGTTACGTTCTTTCACATAAGAAGACAAAGGCGAGAGTGGTTGTTATTGAAAATGATGACAATAACAAGGTATTTACCATAGGCTTCAGGACTCCGCCGGCAGATGATACAGGTGTGGCACATATTACAGAGCATTCGGTTTTGTGCGGTTCAAAGAATTTTCCTGTTAAGGATCCTTTTGTAGAGCTCGCAAAGGGTTCGCTCAATACATTTTTAAATGCGATGACATACTCGGATAAAACTGTTTATCCGGTAGCAAGTTTAAATAAAAAGGATTTTCACAATCTTATGCATGTATATCTTGATGCGGTTTTTTATCCTAATATCTATGAAAAAACAGAGATAATGATGCAGGAGGGCTGGCACTACGAGGTGGATGAGGATGGCAGCCTTAAGTATAACGGAGTTGTATTTAATGAGATGAAAGGTGTCTATTCCTCACCGGAGCAGATACTTTATCGTGATATAGAAAAATCTCTTCTTCCGGATACAGCCTATGGCTATGAGTCCGGTGGAGATCCTGTGTACATTACAGATTTAACACAGGAAGCATTTATTGATTTTCATAAGAGATATTACCATCCGAGCAACAGCTATATTTACCTTTACGGAGATATGGATGCTGTCAGTGAGCTTGAGTTTATAGATGAGCAATATCTTAATAATTTTGATTTCCTTGATATTGATTCGCATATAGAGGATGAGCCTCCTTTTGAAAGTCCAAAGGAGCTTATGGATTTTTATTCTATTTCGGAGACAGATGATGAGGAGGATAATACCTATCTTGCTTACAATGTGTCTGTCGGTAGAAGCACGGATAAAAAGCTTTGTGCTGCATTTGCCGTGCTCGAGCATGTACTTCTTGAAACACCGGGAGCACCGCTCAAGACAGCACTTATAGATGCGGGAATCGGTAAGGATGTATTTTCATCCTTTGATGACGGGATAAATCAGCCGTCGCTTTCAATAATTGCGAAAAATACCAATATAACCGATAAGCAGAAATTTATTGATGTAATAAATGAATCGCTTAGAGCTATAGTTGAGAAAAAGATTAACAAAAAATCTCTGCTTGCAGCGATAAATTATTTTGAATTTAAGCATAAGGAGGCTAATTACGGAAGATATCCGAAGGGACTTATGCTTGGTTTAAATGCGTTTAATACATGGCTTTATGATGACAGCAAGGCGCTGGAACTGTTTTCATTAAACGAAGTGTTTGACGAGCTTAAAAAGGAAGTTGACAACGGATATTTTGAGCAGCTTATAACCAAATATATTCTTGAAAATAATCATAAGACATATGTGATTTTTTCACCTAAAAAAGGATTAAATGAGCTTCGTGAAAAGGAAGAAAAAGAGAAGCTTGAGGAGTATAAAAAGACCTTGACAAAGGCTGATATCGAGGAGATTAAAAAGCAAGAAGAACATCTTAAGGAGTACCAGAGTATCCCGAGCACGGATGAGGAGCTTAAGACAATTCCAATGCTTGAGATATCGGATATTGATAAAAAGGCAAGGACCATAAACAACCGGTTCAGTGAGATTGAGATGGTTAAGGTTGTAAGCCATGATATATTTACCAACGGAATAAGCTATATCAGTCTTAACTTTGATGTGACGGATATTGATTATAATTCGTATCCTTATATATCTCTTCTGACCGAGATATTTAAATATGTTGATACTGAAAACTACAGCTACAATGAGCTTAGTGAGGAGATTAATCTTTATACCGGCGGCATAGGATTTACCACAGGTGTAATCAATAAAAAAGCAAAGGATTCCTATGCAGTACATTTTATAGTAAATGCAAAGATGCTTGATGCAAATGTTGATAAGGGTATGGAGCTTGTGGAGGAGATACTTTTCACCTCAAAGCTTGATGATAAAAAGCGCCTTAAGGAGATAATTGCCGAGACGGTTTCGGGACTTAAAAATGATCTTGTTTCCTCCGGACATCAGACGGCAGGCGGACGTGCGATTTCATACATTTCGCCTATCGGAGTTGTAAAGGAACTTACCGAGGGTATTGACTATTACAATTTCCTTGACGATTTGGATAAGCACTTTGAGGAAAAGGCGGATGCATTGATAGAAAGCTTAAAGACTGTACTCGGAGAGGTCTTAAGAAGAGGAGGACTTCTGGTATCCTATACCTCTGATAAAGATCCAAAGGAAATGCTTGAAAAGAGCATAAGCCATCTATCCAAGAGGCTTTCTTCAAGACTTGATTTTGACAGGGAAAAGGCTATTGAACCTAAGGTATTAAATGAGGGTTATAAGACAGCGAGTCAGGTACAGTATGTGGCAACCGCAGGAAACTTTATGGAGAAGGGACTTAGATATAACGGCGGACTTGCGGTGCTTCAATCCATTTTCTCTTATGATTATCTTTGGATAAATGTAAGAGTTAAAGGCGGAGCTTACGGCTGTATGTGTTCATTTTCAAGAAGCGGAAATGTGTACTTTACCTCATACAGAGATCCGAATCTTATGGAAACCTATGACATATATAAAAAGGCACCGGATTATGTAAGGAATTTTGATGCCGGCGACAGGGATATGACCAAATATATAATAGGTGCAATCAGCAGAATTGATACGCCACTTACTCCGTCTGCAGAGGGTAACTTCAGCCTTATTGCTGACCTTATGGAGCTTACAGATGAGGATTTACAAAGGGAACGTGATGAGGTGCTTAGTTCGACCGTTGAATCCATAAGAAAGCTTGCACCATACGTGGAAGCGGCAACTGCAAGCGGGACTATCTGTGCCATAGGCGGTGAGGGAAAGATAGAGAATGCAAAGGATAGTTTCAAGGAGATATTGAGCAGGTTTTAGATTATATTTCATGATGAATTATATTTTATAATTGACTATAAGATAGACATTTGGAAAAAAAGGATAAAGTTTAAATATGGATAACTTTAAATCGGGCTTTGTTGCAATCATCGGCAGACCAAATGTGGGTAAGTCCACTCTTATGAACAGACTTATCGGACAAAAGATTGCCATAACAAGCAGCAAGGCGCAGACTACCAGAAACAGAATACAGACGGTATATACAGATGATGAGGCACAGATTATTTTTCTTGATACTCCGGGTATCAATAAGGCAAAAAATAAGCTCGGTGAGTATATGATGAACGTTGCTCACGGCACCTTAAATGAAGTGGATGTCATAATGTGGATTGTTGAGCCGACTACCTTTATCGGTGCAGGGGAAAGACATATCATAGAGGTGCTTGGCAAGGTAAATACGCCTATAATTCTTGTAATCAATAAGACGGATACCGTGGAAGAACAAATGATATTTGATGCTATAAATTCATATAAGGATGTATGTGAGTTTGAGGCGATAGTTCCGGTTTCTGCTCTACGAGGTAAAAATACCGATGAGCTTATAAAGTCGATAAAAAAGCTTCTTCCGTATGGCCCACAGTTCTATGATGAGGATACTGTAACAGACCAGCCGGAAAGACAGATAGCTTCGGAACTTATAAGAGAGCAGGCTTTAAGACAGCTGGATAAGGAGATACCTCATGGTATAGCTGTTGTTATAGACAGGATGAAGGAAAGACCGGACGGCAGCCTGTGTGATATAGATGCAACTATAATCTGTGAGAGAGATTCACATAAGGGAATAATAATCGGAAAGCAGGGAAAGATGCTTAAAAATATAGGCACCAAGGCGCGAATCAGTATTGAAAACCTGCTTGGAATGAAGGTCAATCTTAAGC
Source organism: uncultured Lachnospiraceae bacterium (assembly GCA_937915975.1). GTDB lineage: Bacteria > Bacillota > Clostridia > Lachnospirales > Lachnospiraceae > Coprococcus_C. Next base: position 8,151 of record CALGGL010000091.1, read on the forward strand.
TTTGGGTTAAAGTAAAAAAGGATTGGCGGGACAGCGATACGTTGATTAAAAACTACGGTTACAGGGATGAGAATTAATACGTAAGCAATAAAATATTTCGGATAAAAACAGGAGCAGCTATGAGGCAGGAGATTGAAGTTACGGGAATTGTATTATATGTGACTCTGGTTGGTGAATATGATAAAAGACTTGTTATACTTACCAAAGAAAGAGGAAAGATAACTGTATTTGCCAATGGTGCCAGAAGACCAAATTCCGCACTTACCGCTGCAAGTCAAAGCTATGTAATGGGAACCTTTACGGTATTTCCTACAAGAGATGCATATAATCTGGTAAAGGTGGACGTGAAGGAGTATTTTCACGATATTGCATATGATATGGAAAAAATGTGCTATGCGGCATATTTTTCAGAGTTTATGTCTTACTATACAAGAGAGGGAGACTTTTGCACCAACAATCTGAATCTTTTATATATGACCTTTAAGGCACTTCTCGATGACCGGGTTTCAAATGAGCTTATAAGATACATTTACGAGATAAGACTTATGGATATCGAAGGTCAGGGAATACAGTCATATTCCTGCGTCAAATGCGGTGAAAAGGAACGCATAAGGTACTTCGATGCTAAAGCCGGAGGGCTTTTGTGCGATAAATGCGCACTTTCTTTAAAGGTTACTTATAAGGTAAGTGATTCGCTTATTTACACACTTCAATACATTTTGTCGACTCCGGTAAATAAGCTCTACGGATTTACGCTTTCTGATGATGTTATGGATGAACTTCGATATGTGGCTGACCGATTCAGGAAGGAATATGTGGATAAGAATTTCAAGTCTTTGGAAATTCTTTCTACTCTTGCTTGAAATATTTGCATAAATTATGTATTATACTTTGAGAGATAAATCAGAAATAAATAATAAGATCCTGTTGCAGGACACTTATATCAAAATAATTATTAATTTGGAGCTAAATGTGATGTTTATTTTTAGAAATAACAATAAAAAAATATCAATAATAATTTTAACTGTTCTTACCGTATGTATTTTCGTAACTGCCTGTGGTAAGAAAAAGGAAAACTATATCGGTGATATCAATGAAAATACGATTACAATTAATGAGGATGGAAGCATACGAGAGATAGCATGTCAGAATTTTTCGGATACAAGCTATGATATATCAGGTTTAGAAGATGATATAAAATCAGAGATAGATAAATACTGCGGAAGTGACAAAAAGGACGCGGTTAAGCTTCTCCAATATAAGGAGGAAAATAAAAATGTCAGGGTAGCGATTGATTATAAGTCCCTGGATGATTACAATGAATTTAACGGAACCTCCTATATGAACGGACAGGATTTATATGCATACGGAGATGTGGGACTTAAAGATATGGCAGGAAATGATATATATGTTTCCGGTATAGATAATAGTTCGGCTGCTTATAAAATACTTTCTGCTGATGATGCATTTACACTTAACATCAGCGGTGAAATAGTGTATTATAATGGTCATGTCAGTATAAACGGTTCAAACAGTGCTAAGTTTGATGGCTTGGGAAATGCTATCATAATTTATAAATAATTTTAAGAAGAGGTATTCACATGGAAAAGACAATGGACAAAATAATAGCATTAGCTAAAAATCGCGGATTTGTATATCCGGGCTCGGAGATATATGGAGGTTTGGCTAACACTTGGGATTACGGTAATCTTGGAGTTGAATTAAAAAACAATGTAAAGCGTGCATGGTGGAAGAAATTCATTCAGGAGAATCCTTACAATGTAGGTGTTGATTGCGCCATACTTATGAACCCTCAGACTTGGGTTGCATCAGGACATCTCGGCGGCTTTTCGGATCCTTTGATGGATTGTAAGGAGTGCCATGAGAGATTCAGAGCGGATCAGGTTATAGAAGCATTTGCTTCCGATAATGGAATCGAGCTTACATCTTCCGTAGACGGATGGTCAAATGAGGAGATGGAGAAATTTATCGAGGAACATAATATTCCTTGTCCTTCATGTGGTAAGCACAATTTCACAAGTATCCGCCAGTTCAATCTTATGTTTAAGACATTTCAGGGTGTTACGGAGGATGCGAAGAACACGATCTACTTAAGACCGGAGACGGCGCAGGGTATTTTCGTAAACTTTAAAAATGTACAGAGAACCTCCAGAAAGAAGCTGCCGTTCGGTATCGCGCAGATCGGTAAATCGTTCCGAAACGAGATTAGTCCCGGAAACTTTACCTTCCGTACCAGAGAGTTCGAGCAGATGGAGCTGGAGTTTTTCTGCGAGCCGGGGACCGATCTGGAATGGTTCCAGTACTGGCGCGGCTTCTGCCGTGACTGGCTCTATTCGCTCAACATTAAAGAAGAAAATCTCAATCCCATTATAACCGTACTGATGAAGAGAGACAACATAACACTTACACAAGCTATTAACTACTTCCTTGAAGCAGTAGAAGAATGGGAAGAAAACGTAGAAGAATACAGCTACGAAGATGCTTGCGATTTTATCGAAGATTGGTTCGGTCTTGAACCAGATTACTTAATGGATTTTCTCACCGACCCTGCATTTGACTAAAAGGAGAACTAAAATGAGAATTTCAAACAAAGAGAAAGCAGAAGAATTAATTCGCTGTTCTATCAACAGAATTGCCGCAGGAGAAACACTCACAGAACTGCTCACAGAAGCAGGAATGATTAAAGGCTTTAACCTGCTCGGTCTTATCTCAGATGAGCAGTATAAAATTATTGCAAACTACATCATCGAAAAAATAGAAGAAAGTGAGGAAGAAATAGAAGAACAAGAAGAAATAGAAAATGAAGAAATGGAAGAACAAGAAGAAATAGAAAATAATGAAGAAGACGAAAATGATTTAGAAGAAAAAGAAGAAAATGAAGAAGAAAAAGAAATAAAAGAAAAAGAAGACATAGATGAAAGAATAGCAAATATCGGTGACGAAAATTTAAAAATTCAAAATATAATATCAATTTTATCCGATTTTAAAAATCGTCGTGAAGAAGGAAAATCCCGTAACGATTACATGACAGAATTAAAATTATTATGTCAATCATATTTCGAATATAATTCAGATATTTGTGATTTAATTTTTAATTTATTTTCCCCAAACGAAGCCGTCAAATTTATGGAAGCATCAGATTCCCAAAAGATTTTAACCATAAGAGCAAATTCATTAAAAACAAAGCGTCGTGAATTAGCCAAAAATTTAATATCAAGAGGTGTAAATTTAGATCCTTTAGCAGATTGGTCTAAAGTGGGTTTAAAAATATATAGTTCATCAGTTCCTATCGGAGCCACCCCTGAATATCTTTCAGGACAGTATATGCTCCAATCCCCCTCCAGTTTTTTACCAGTGCTCGCCCTGACCCCCCTACCCGGGGAAAAAATTTTGGACATGTGTGCCTCCCCCGGGGGGAAGACGACATACATAGGACAACTTATGAAAAATGAAGGTCTATTAGTTGCTAATGATTTCAAGAAGGAAAGAATTAAAAGTTTATTTTTTAATATTCATCGTATGGGAATAAAAAATTCGATAATAACAAATTATGACGGAAGAGAATTTGCTAAATTGTATAATAAATTCGATCGAGTTTTATTAGACGCGCCTTGCTCGGGCTTGGGTGTCATAGCGAAAGATAAATCAGTTAAAATGAACAGGACTTATAAAGAAATATTAAATAATTCAAGATTACAAAAAGAGCTAATTTTAGCCGCGATTGATTCGTGCAATGCGAAAGGCAAAGGAGAAGGAATTATTGTTTATTCTACCTGTACTATATCCGTCGAAGAAAATGAATGGGTTATTGACTATGCTTTAAAGCATCGATATGTTAAATGTATCGAAACGGGATTAGAAATTGGTGAACCAGGGTTTACTACATTCAGAGAAAAACATTTTCATCCGTCTATTGCGAATACAAGAAGAATTTATCCACATATTCATGAAATTGATGGCTTTTTTATTGCTAAATTAAAAAAATATAGTGATGGACCTAAATTAAAGGGAGAAACACAAGATAAAGAAAAAAAAGGAGGAAAAAATAAAAAAGATAAAAAAAAGGTTGAATATGATAATAATAATGATAATGATAATAATAATGAAGATAATTACGAGGAAGAAGAAGAAAGAAGTGAACCTGAAGATATTCAGGAACAAATAAAAAAAGGAAAATTTAAGAATTATAATTTAGGAGATGATAAAAAAAATAAAAAGAAGAAAAAAAAAGAAGAGAAAAATAATGATGAAGAAGATGATGATATTTTTTCTGGAGATGAATACGAAAAAGATGAAGATGATATCGAAAAAGAAGCAAAAAAAAATATTAAACAAGAAAAAATTAAAAAAAAAGACAAAAAAGAAAAAACAAAAGAAAAAGGAATAGATTTAAGAGAAGAAGAAGAAAAGGAGGAAAAAATATCTAATAAAAAAAAGAAAGAAAAAAAGAAATTAGCAAAAGATGAAGATAATAATGAAGAAAAATTCATAAATAAAAAAAGAGCAAAATCAGATAAAGATAAAGACAAAGTCGAAGAAAAAACCAAAAAAAATAAAAAGAAAAATAATAAATAAATTATATATTAAAATAAAATCAATTTTAATAAGTAAATATTGGGGATTGGGGATTGGGGATTGGGGATTGGGGATTGGGGATTGGGGA
>CALGGL010000092.1 GCA_937915975.1 uncultured Lachnospiraceae bacterium
TATTTAATATCAGAATTTTTCTCTTTCTTAACCGTCTCTGCTACTTCAATTACAATATCTTTAACAAATTTAAGTTCTCTTGCTTCTCCTACTAAAGGTATCATAATCTCAGGTTCAATATCATATCCATCTTCCTCTTTAACTTCAATTGCAGCTTCAATTAAAGCCCTCGTTTGCATTTTAGCAATCTCTGGATAAGTTACGGCTAAACGGCATCCCCTGTGTCCCATCATTGGATTAAATTCATGTAGTTCAGATATTTTTTCCTTTAATCTTTCTACAGTAACATTCATATCTTTTGCTAAAGAAGATATTTCTTCTTCTTCAGTAGGTAAAAATTCATGTAGGGGAGGATCTAAATATCTAACAGTCATTGGAAGACCTTTTAATTCTTTATACATTGCTTTAAAATCAGATTTTTGAAAAGGAATTAACTCATTTAAAGCTTTTTCTCTTTCGTCAAATTCCTTTACCGCCTTGTCGTGCTCGGTATCCGCACTTGACATGAGGGTCTTTAATTCCGTAAGTCTCGCCTGTCCTGCCTGTGTATCGATAAGGCAGACCTGACTATCCTTATCTACCTCATCACCTACACTTGCGTAAATGTCTGATACAACTCCACCATCCTTTGCCGCAATCACACTCACATCATTATCAGACATCACCACGATATCCGTTTTATAGCTTTCCTTATACTCACCTCTTACTACGGTTTCCTCACTGTACGAAAGAGGCACCACCGAATCGGACGAATAATATACCAGTTCACCCTCGGACAATCCTTCGGTTACCTCGATGTAATGGCTTCCCTCTGCTCCTGTTTTTATATACCTTTTTATAAGCTCAAAATTATTATCATTCTTATCCTCACACACATATACAAAGGCTCCCGATTCATCCTTATTTACCGAATCAAGTCCGACAGCCAAAACCTTCCTTGCTTCATTTTTTTCAAAGTAAAGTAAAAGGTTGTCTCCCACATTTAAGCTTTTGCTTAAGCTTTCATTATCAGGCTTAAATCTCATACAGGGATAGGTTTTGTTTGACGTGGCATAGCTTACCTCCTCACTGCTATACTCATATTCGGAAATACCGGCCCTTTTGCCGTCTATATAAGCATACTTTTCGGTGTAGTTCTTGAATTTATATTTATCTATGGTAAGCTTCGGAACCTCTATATAATAATCATCAAAGTCGGATATAACAACAATAGCCTCATTTACTCCTGCTGTCGGTGTAGCGGACAAATCCTTTATAAATGTAACCCTTCCGTCCGAGGTAGCGGTAAATACCAGCTTTTCCTTCTCCTCCTTTAATTTTTTTATATCCGAGGAAAGCTCCTCTATGGCTGCATTTTTTAAGGCTTCACTATATCTTTTATTTTCATTTTCTATGCTGATCTCCTTATCAAACTCGGATACATTTTCCGAATCACCCACATATTCCGCTGCCGCCTTTTTGTACCCAAGCTGTTTTATTTTTTCATCAGCTATAATACTTTCATTTTTTTTCCCAGCCTCAAGCTGACCTAACTCCTCTTCCTTTCTTTTTATCTCATCCTCATAAACCGAAACCTCACCGTAGGCGACTATATCTCCCTTACTGACACTGTCACCGATATTAACCTCTATGCTTTTTATAAGCACGCTCTTTTCGCTTATCACATAGCTGCTATCCGGCACAACAACTCCCATGAGGCATTCCGGATTCGATACATATTTATACGAAACAGGGCGAATAAATGTAACCTCCGAAGCAGGCTCCAAAAGCTCCGGAGCCTCTTCTGTTTTTTTAGTACCACAGCCTGTTATGCCAAGGGAAAGGATAATCAGGCAGGACAAAAATCCGGGTATTTTATTGTTCTTAAATCGTCCTAATCCCATAGCTCTACCTCATCATCTTCGGAAAGTCCCGATGTTATAACCACATAATCATCCACATAGTCGCCAATCGTAACTTCAACCGCTTCCCTTAATCCATCCTCCTTGTATCTGTAAGCAAAATAGTGTCCATCCTCTTCAAATACCGCCTGTGACTTAACACAAAGTGCGCCCTTAATCTCCTGTTTTTTTATGATTAAGGTAAGATTTTTTTCCGAAAGGACGCTCTCACTTCCGGGTAAGGGTTCAAAATATATCTTGGTATTTCCTTTATCAAAAGCAATATCCTTTATACAAAGCTCGTATGCCGTCATATCATTTTCGACAGTAAAGACATCCCCCACATTAAGCCCAAGGTCTTCCGTTGTCTCACAGACATATTCCTTACTGTTTGACGATGCCTTGATAAGCACCTCACCAGTGATAATATATCCGTCAGAAAGATACGGACTTACAAAGCTTACAATTCCATCAGCGGTAGCTTTTATATTTATCTCTTCATACAGGGAATTAATATCGGATATATAAGCATCCGCTATGGCTATATCCTGATTTAAAAGCTCTATATCGGTCTTGTAATCATAAGACGTATCTATCCCTGCCAATCGATTATAGTGGTCAATCGCAAGAAGGTCTTCGGCTTTTTTATCTTCATAGCTCTTAAGCTTATCATCAAGCTCCTTTGAAGAAAATGAAATGAGCAGCTCACCTGCTTTTATCTCATCACCGGCTTTAACCCATACCTTATCCACGGTAAGCATATATTGTCCATTTATCCGGTTCCACTCACTCTGACTTATTCTGTATCCGGTTTCCTCATAATCCAAAAGACTAAGCTTAAGCTCTGCACTCGGAGTAACATCCTGCTTTATGACATGGTCCGTATTATGAATTACCGGCGTGTAGCTTTTTTCCTGCGGTGGTACAAGTTCCTCATTACTTTGATTGGTACAACCGGAGAGAATACATATATTTAAAAGAAAAATAATTAAGGATATTTTTTTCATAATTTTTTCGTCCTTATATAATAAATCTTTGTGACAGTGTGCACTTGTCTTCTCCTACAAACAACCTTATGATATTACCTCTTTGTATCAAAATTGTTTCAAAAACTATGAAACATTTTAGATACATCTTAACTTTAATATAGATATTGGGTTATAATATGCATGTAAGACTGCAGCCTGATTTTTAAATTAAGATAAGTCAGCAAATAAAACTATTATTTTCCTACGCAGACTTATACAAAAAGGAGAAAATCCTAAACGGATTTTTTTGAACTCGCTCAAAGCCGCGAGGGGCTCCCCGCTCCCTTCGGTCGGGGGCAGAGATGAGAATTCCGGGCGGCAGTATCTGCAGGCAGGCACTGCCCATACCCGGATTATCTCAGATG
>CALGGL010000093.1 GCA_937915975.1 uncultured Lachnospiraceae bacterium
GCTAAGAAGAAGCTTGCAGATGCTAACCTTCGTCTCGTTGTAAGTATTGCCAAAAGGTATGTGGGAAGAGGCATGCTTTTCCTTGACCTGATTCAGGAAGGAAATCTTGGCCTTATTAAGGCTGTAGAGAAGTTTGACTACAGAAAGGGATATAAATTCTCTACCTATGCAACATGGTGGATAAGACAGGCAATAACAAGAGCTATTGCAGATCAGGCAAGAACAATTCGTATTCCGGTTCATATGGTTGAAACAATAAATAAATTAATCAGAGTATCAAGACAGCTTCTTCAGGAGCTTGGAAGAGAACCTCTTCCTGAAGAAATTGCTGAGGAGATGGATATTCCTGTTGAAAGAGTAAGAGAAATACTTAAGATATCTCAGGAGCCTGTTTCTCTTGAGACACCTATCGGTGAAGAGGAGGATAGCCATCTTGGAGATTTTATTCAGGATGAGAATGTTCCTGTTCCTGCTGAGGCGGCTGCATTTACATTATTGAAGGAGCAGCTTGTTGATGTCCTCGGTACACTTACCGAAAGAGAACAGAAGGTACTTAGGCTCAGATTTGGATTGGATGACGGAAGAGCAAGAACTCTCGAAGAGGTAGGTAAGGAATTCAATGTAACAAGAGAGCGTATAAGACAGATAGAAGCAAAGGCATTAAGAAAATTAAGACATCCGAGCAGAAGCAGAAAGCTTAAGGATTATCTTGATGATAATAACTAAAATTATTATTTTGGAGAATTTACTATGGTAAAGGTTAAGCTTTCGCCAAGGATGCAGGCAGTGGCAGATATGGCCTGCAAAAGCAGGGAACACAGGGATGTACTATGCAAGAGTGCAGATAACAAGGACAAGCTTTGTGTAAGAGAAGACCACCCGGATGTGCCTTGTGAAAAAACAGTTGCAGATATAGGCTGTGACCATGCCTTTGTATCCATTTATCTTGTGAGCCAAAAATTCTTTGATAAGGCTATCGCGATGGATGTAAAAAAAGGACCGCTTTTGATAGCCGAGAAAAATATAGAGCTTTACGGTGTTTCCGATAAAGTTGTTACCAGACTTTCCGATGGCTTTGATAAGCTTGACGTATGTGAAGCCGATACGGCTGTCATGGCCGGTATGGGCGGAGAGCTTATGGTTGATATTTTAAGAAGGGGAAGCTTACATACAAACAACGGAATCAGTCTTGTTCTGCAGCCTCAATCCGAACCGGAAAAGGTAAGAAAGTATATCCTTGATATCGGCTATAAAATCACTGATGAGATTATGCTTATCGATGAGGAAAAGTATTATGTGGTAATAAGGGCCGATAAGTGTGATAATGCAGATAAGAAAAATAAATCGGATAAATGTGATGCGGCTGATAATAAGCATTATAAGTCTGATGATAAACCATATAATCATAGTGAACTTTTATACGGAAGAATCCTGATAGAAAAAAAGGATATCATTCTAAAAGAATACCTTGAAAAACAACTTGATAAAAATAATAAGCTTATAATATCCTTAGAGGCTGCGGGAACGGAGCATGCATTAAGGAAAATAGAAGAATTAAGGCAGGAAGAACGTTATATAAAGGATGTTTTGAACAAGATAAGTTAAAATATGTTAATGAAAAGATTGCGTGAGGAGTAGGATATGCTTTGTAGTGAGATAGTTAGTATACTTGATAAACAGTCTCCGCCGGAGTACGCTCTTGACTGGGACAATGTGGGACTTTTGGTCGGAAGAAAGAACAAGGAAGTTAAAAAGCTCCTTCTTGTAGTTGATGCTACAAGAGAGGTTTGTGAATATGCTATTGAAAACGGCTTTGATATGATTGTATCGCATCATCCTATGATATTCAAAAGTGTAAAAAAGATAAATGACGGTTCGGTATTGGGTGAGAAGATATTATCTCTTGCAGAGGCAGGAGTTTGCTATTATGCCATGCATACTAATTTTGATACCAAGGGCGGCATGGGTAAAGAGGCTGCAAAAATATTAGGACTTAAAAATATGGAGGTCCTTGAAGAGACCTTGAACGGAGAGGGAATAGGAGAGGTCGGTATAGCCGATAAGGTCTATTCTTTATATGAATATGCACAGCTTGTAAAAGAAAAATTTGATTTGAATAATGTGATAATTTACGGAAATAAGGATACCAAAATTGAGAAAATTGCTATCTGCCCAGGTTCGGGAAAGAGCGTAATTGGTGAAGCAATTTTAAAAAATGCAGACTGCCTGATAACAGGAGATATAGGACATCATGACGGTATAGATGCTGTTGAGGCAGGACTTACGATTATAGATGCGTCGCATTATGGAATAGAAAAGATTTTTATGACATATATGTATAATTATCTGAAGGATTTTCTTACTGATGTCGATATGGAAATTCTTGATGTGGGTACGCCTTTTGAAGTTGTATAGGGGGGATTATATGGACAAAATAACTGTTAGTATGAGCGATAAAAAATATACTGTTGATAAGGAGATTTCCATTAAGGAATTCATCGATGAGTATGTTGGGGATACAGAGCATGAATTTCTGCTTGCGATGAAGGACGGTAAGCTTACGGAGCTTGGCAGGAAGATAAAGAAGAACTGCCACATCGAGCTTATAACAAGAGGCTCGGTAATGGGTTATGATACATACAGAAGAAGTCTTACGCTTCTTATGGTTAAGGCATTTGCGGATATTCTCGAAACAAAAAAGGATTATGCGGTAAATGTGCTTTATTCTATGGGAACAGGATACTACTGCAAGCTTATTAACAGACTTGATGATAATAAAACCGTAAAACCGGATGATGAGTTGATTAATAGGGTTAAGAACAGAATGAAGGAACTTGTAGAGCAGGATATAAAAATCTACAAGATGTCAATAAGTGTTGAGGATGCGATTACAAGATTTGAGAAGCAGGGAAGATTTGATAAAGCTAATCTTTTCAAATACAGACGTGCTTCAAAGGTTAATATATATAATTTAGACGGATATGAGGACTACTTCTACGGATATATGGTTTTTTCGTCCGGATACCTTTCGTGCTTTGATTTGTTTTCTTATGATGACGGTTTTGTGCTTATGTCACCGAATAAGCAGGATTACAGTACCATACCGGAATTTAAGCCGCAGACAAAGCTTTTTGATGTTCTTAAGACCTCGGATGAATGGGGTAGGATGTTAAATGTCAATACTGTAGGTGAACTCAATAATTCCATAACCACAGGTGATATAAGAGAGCTTATGCTGGCACAGGAGGCGCTTCAGGAAAAGCAGATAGCAGATATAGCCGAGATGATTAAGGAAGACGGAAGAAAGATTGTACTTATAGCAGGTCCTTCATCATCGGGAAAAACAACATTTTCACACCGTTTAAGTGTGCAGCTTCGTGCTCACGGTTTAAGACCGTATCCGCTGGAACTTGACAACTACTTTGTGAACAGGGATGAGACACCGAAGGATGAAAACGGTAATTATGATTTTGAATGTATAGAAGCCATGGATTTGAAGCTTTTTAATTCAGATATGAAAAGACTTCTTAATGGTGAGGAGATAGAGATTCCGACCTTTAATTTCACAATCGGACTTAAGGAATATAAGGGAAAGAAGCTTAAGCTTAACAAGGGGGATGTTCTTGTTGCGGAGGGAATACATGCTTTAAATCCTCTTATGACAAAGGAGCTTCCGGATGAAAGTAAATTTAAGATTTACATTAGTGCACTTACTCAGATTAATATAGATGAACATAACAGAATACCTACAACCGACGGACGTCTTATAAGACGAATTGTGCGTGATGCAAGGACTAGGGGAAATGACGCACAAAGAACCATATCCATGTGGCCGTCGGTAAGACGTGGTGAGGAAAAATACATTTTCCCGTTCCAGGAACAGGCGGATGTTATGTTTAACTCTGCATTAATTCATGAGTTAAGTGTGATAAAACAATATGCTGAACCGCTTTTATTTGCTGTGCCGAGAGACAGCTTCGAGTACTACGAGGCAAAAAGACTTTTGAAGTTCTTGGATTATTTCGTAGGACTTGAGGTCACTAACATTCCTAAGAATTCTATTATCAGGGAGTTTGTGGGTGGAGGCTGCTTTGGGCTATAGCAACAAAAACAACTGAAAGGATGACATATGCGATGTGTGGAATTTGTGGTTTTACAGGGGAGAAAAATGACAGCTACAAGGACGTGCTGACAAACATGATGAATAAGATTATTCACAGGGGACCTGATTCGGAAGGACAGTATATAGATGACGGGATATACTTAGGCTTCAGAAGATTAAGTATAATTGATCTTGATAACGGTTCCCAGCCCATGTCCAATCAGACAAAGGATGTTACGGTTGTATTTAACGGTGAGATATACAACTATAAGGAGCTTCGTAAGGAGCTTATGGAAAAGGGCTATGAATTTCAGAACAATTCCGATACCGAAACTCTTATTCACGGATATGAGGAATACGGAACAGACCTCGTTAATCATTTAAGAGGTATGTTTGCGTTTGTTATATGGGATAAGAAGAAAAAACTTGCCTTTGGTGCAAGAGATCATTTCGGAATTAAACCGTTTTATTACGGACTTATAAATAATAATCTTGTTTTCGGTTCCGAGATAAAGAGTATTCTTGAATATCCTGAGTATAAAAAGGAGGTAAACCTTGAGGCTCTTCAGGCTTATCTTACATTTCAGTATTCAGTGCTTCCGGAGACATTTTTTAAGGGAATCTATAAGCTTATGCCGGGACATTATATGGTTTATAAGGACGGAAAGCTTGAGATTACCAGATACTTTGAACCTACCTTTGAACCGGAAAAGGGACTTACGAAGGATGAGTGGGTCAAGCGTATAGATGAGGCGACAAAGAACTCGGTTGACTATCATATGATAAGTGATGTTGAGGTTGCATCGCTTTTATCAAGCGGAGTTGATTCAAGCTATCTTGTGGCACGATACAGCGGAACCAAGACCTTTACGGTTGGCTTTGAAAATGACGGATACGCAGAGATAGACTATGCAAAGAGATTATCTAAAAAGCTTAAGCTTGAAAATTATGATAAGACTATTACCTCGGACGAGTACTGGGAGGTGCTGCCTAAGGTTCAGTATCATATGGACGAGCCTTTAGCCGATGCTTCCTGTATAGCACTTTACTTTGTAGACAGAGAGGCAGCAAAGCAGGTTAAGGTTGTCCTTTCGGGCGAGGGCGCTGATGAATTCTTCGGAGGATATAATATCTATCATGAGCCGTTTTCTTTAAAGGCATTTAAGAAGATACCGAAGCCTGTAAAGATGGTAATGAAGGGCATAGCACAGATCGGACCGAATGTAAAGGGTAAGAATTTTATAATTAGAGGATGTACTCCTTTGCGTGAACGTTTTGTGGGTAATGCCTTCAGATTTAATGAAAAAGAAGCTTCTAAAATAATGAAGCTTCCGAAGGGAATGTCGAAGAAATACATTCAGGATATAACAGGAGCTTTTTATGATAAGGCTGAGGCAGCAGACTATGATGATGTTACCAAGATGCAGTATATAGATATGAACTTCTGGCTTATAGGTGATATACTTCTGAAGGCGGATAAGATGAGTATGGCTCATTCACTTGAATCAAGAGTTCCTTTTCTTGATAAGGAGCTTTTTGAAACTGCCAGACGAATTCCAACTGAATTTAAGATACATGATAAAACTACAAAGTATGCATTTAGAGAATGCGCCAATAAATATCTTCCTAAAGAAGTAGCATCCAAGAAAAAACTCGGCTTCCCTGTACCGATAGCAAAATGGCTTAGACAGGATGATTGTTATGCCAAGCTTAAAGAAGCATTTACAAGTGAGGCAGCAGAGCGATTCTTCTATACGGACAAGCTTGTTGCCATGCTTGACAGACACAAATCAGGCAAGCAGGATATGAGTAAAAAAATCTGGACAGTATACATGTTTTTAATCTGGTATGATATCTATTTTAATGACAAGATACCTGCTTAATTGTGCCATGAGGTGTGAGCCTTGTCACATATATGCTATAGTTACAGCACATCATATAAAAACAGGTCTATATGTTAGCAAGTCATCAATTTGCTAAATCAAAGCGCTCAATTCTTTATAAGTGCTAAAAATCGAAAACTCGCTACGCTCAAACAGTTCGATTTTTTTAACGCACTTATATTCGAATTTTCGCTTTTGATTAAACGCAAATCGGACTAAATGCTAACATATAGACCTGTTTTTTATGATGTGCGCTAACCTTTTTTGTGACAAGGCTCACACCTCATGATATAATTCTTTTTTAAATGATACACTTAGTATCTGAATAATACTAACATATCTCTCTATAAAAAATTTTTTGTGTAAAAAAGTTTAGTGACAGATTGATATATATGATGTATAATATTAATTAGTTAGAATGTGCGTGATTTACAATTTAATATATATAGCTGAAGCATAGTTGGGGGACTATTCTGTAATAACAGCTTATTTTACTATAACTGGTTGAGTGTGATATATAGGCGAAAGGAGGAGGGCCTATGAGTGAAGGTAGTAAGATAACTCTTTTGCAGATGCAGAAGTATTTTGAAGGACAGATGAGAAAAATCCGTATTATAAGTGATTTGGAGCTTAGCGAGAATGACTATAGGAGTTTGGGAGCAAAGCTTAAGGCACTTAGATTTTTTACCGGAAGCGAAAGCGATATAGAGGATTATATGCTTTCCATAGTTGTCTATTGTACATATACTCTGATTTACGGAGATGAGACGGATAATTTTGATGATATAATGTGGATGATTTTAGACAACAGCCAGTACAAGGAACGTATGCACCTTGAGATGTATCGTGATGTGTTCTTCTCGTACGGATTGGATACATTTAGTGACTATATGCATGATTCGGTTGATTTGAAGCTTCAATGTCAGATGCTTACCGCAAGACATGCGGGAATTCCTAATTCAGAGAAGTTTGAAGTGTTTGAGATGATAAGTGACAATCTGGATTGTGAAGATATCTTTGAAAGATATTATGATATGTATTACACGCTTCCGAGCAGGAGCAAGTTTATCATAGGCCTTTTTGAAGATGATATGCATGAAGTTATTCTGATTAATATGAGAGATTTAATCAGAGATGTTATGGACGGTATTGTACGTCGTGATGAGCTCATTGCAAAGTATCCGAGACTTTCCATAAGTATTATAGATCATTGTATTATGTGGAATGACATAAACAGACATAATATAAGATTCGGACTTGTTGGACGTGGGGTTAGTTAAACAGAATAATATAAGATGAAAAAAATAATTGAATTTAATAGTATTAGTTAGTGTAAGCCAGACTATAAGCCGGGTTATGTCGAGAGTGATTATCTATCTAGACCTTATGTTACCATAAGGTTCAAGCGGTCTACCTAAAGACACGACGGGCAGCCGTATAGTCTTATGTTTGACCTTGCTTCGGATGGGGTTTACAGAGCCTGTCCCGTTACCGGTCCAGCGGTGAGCTCTTACCTCGCCTTTCCACCCTTACCGATTAAATCGGCGGTTTATTTCTGTTGCACTGGCCTGGGAGTTACCTCCACCGGACGTTATCCGGCATCCTGCCCTATGAAGCCCGGACTTTCCTCACCTGCATATATGCAGCCGCAACCACTCATCTGACTTACACTTAGGTTAGATTAGCATAGATTTTTATATCTTTCAAGTGGATTAATACTAAAAATGAAAAGGAGAATTTAATAATATGGACGCAGTAGAATGCATTAAGACCAGAAGAAGCATCAGAGCTTATAAGGATGAGCCTGTAAGCAGAGAAACAATTAAGGAAATAATCGATGTGGCACGTATGGCGCCTACATGGAAGAATTCTCAGACTATTCGTTATATTGTGGTTGAGGATAAGGCACTTTTGGAAAAGATAGCAAGCGAGGCTACACTTGGATTTGAACATAACAACGGAATAATCAGTAAATGTGACAAGCTTGTAATAATTGCACAGATTAATAAAAGATGCGGTTATGAGAGAGACGGAAGCTTTAGTACCAGCAAGGGAGCAGGCTGGGAGATGTTTGATGCGGGTATTGCAGCTCAGACATTTTGCCTTGCAGCTCATGAAAAGGGTGTCGGAAGCTGTATCTTGGGTATATTTGACGATGCTAAAGTAGCAGAGATTATCGGACTTGAAGAGGGCAAGACGGTGGCAACACTTATTCCGATAGGATATCCGGAGGCAGAGGTTGCTCCTACACCACGTAAAGAGGTTGATGACTTACTTACATTCATCTAATAAAAGGACAGCCGGTCAAAAAAGACCGGCTGTTTTAGTTGTTGACAGATTAATGGTATTATGGCATAATTGTAGTGTTGTTGCTTTAATGCGTTAAAGCGTAACGCGATAACGCAATAATATATTATATAATTTATGTATTTCAAAGTGACAATAAGATTTGCACAATTTATAAGAGAGGTAAAAACAATGGTAACAAAGATACTTATGCTTGTATTATTCTTCGGCGTTATGATAGGAGTCGGAGTATACTGCAGAAAGCATGCAACAGATGTAAGCGGTTTTGTATTAGGCGGAAGAAATGTAGGCCCATGGCTTACTGCATTTGCTTACGGAACCTCATATTTTTCAGCGGTTATATTTGTAGGATATGCCGGACAGTTCGGATGGAAGTTTGGTCTTGCATCAACCTGGATAGGACTCGGAAATGCAATTATCGGTTCACTTCTTGCATGGGCTATCTTAGGTAGAAGAACAAGAATCATGACACAGCATCTGCACAGTGCTACAATGCCGGATTTCTTCGGTACGAGATTTGATTCAAAGGGACTTAAGATATTTGCATCACTTATAGTATTTATATTCCTTATCCCATATACCGCATCACTTTACAATGGTCTTTCAAGACTTTTCGGTATGGCGTTTAATATTGACTATACCGTTTGTATAGTTGCTATGGCGATTCTTACGGGAGTATATGTTATCGTTGGTGGATATATGGCTACTGCCATAAATGATTTTATACAGGGTATCATAATGCTGGTTGGTATAGTTGCGGTTATAGCAGCAGTGCTTAATTCACAT
This sequence comes from uncultured Lachnospiraceae bacterium, assembly GCA_937915975.1. GTDB lineage: Bacteria > Bacillota > Clostridia > Lachnospirales > Lachnospiraceae > Coprococcus_C. The sequence goes on from CALGGL010000093.1 coordinate 9,079, forward strand.
GGTGGATTTATGGCATCCTTAAATGAACTTGCAAATGTTACCGATCCTGCTGTATCAGATACACCGGGTGTATTTAACTCATTTTTCGGACCGGATCCTTTTGGCCTTTTGTGTGTAGTAATTCTTACATCACTCGGTACATGGGGACTTCCTCAGATGGTTCAGAAGTTCTATGCTATTAAGAGTGAGAAGTCGGTTCAGACAGGAACAGTTATATCAACTATATTTGCACTTATTGTAGCCGGTGGATGTTACTTCCTCGGCGGCTTCGGTAGAATAAGCGGTGTTGATGTGGCAGGCAAAGGCTTTGATGCAATTATTCCGGGAATGATTGAGAAGCTTTCACCATTCCTTATTTCAGTAGTTGTAATCCTTGTACTTTCAGCTTCCATGTCCACACTTTCATCACTTGTACTTACTTCAAGCTCAACACTTACGCTTGACCTTATCAAGGGTACAATTATCAAGAAACCAAAGGATAAGACTATGGTTCTTATCATGAGAGTGTTCATAGTTATATTTATAGCAATCTCAGCGGTTATAGCAGTTATACAGTATAAGAATAATGTTACATTTATCGCTCAGCTTATGGGTGTATCATGGGGAGCTCTTGCAGGAGCATTTCTTGCACCGTTTATCTACAGCCTTTACTGGAAGGGTGTTACCAAGCTTGCAGTTGTAGTAAACTTTATCTTCGGTGCAGGTATTATGACAGCCAACTTATTCTGGCGTCCAAGCTTCCCTGAAGTTTTACAGTCACCTATTAACTGTGGAGCCTTTGCAATGCTTGCAGGTCTTGTCATCGTACCTGTCATAAGTGTTATCACTCCAAAGCTTAAGAAGGAAAAGGTTGAGGATGTATTCTCCTGCTACATAAAGGATGAGATTCCTGCTGACAAGTAGAGAAATTTAGAATTTACCTATATAATAGCAGATTGTAGGATGCCTTATAGGTAAAATAATTATGTTTCAAGTGGTTGAAGTTTGTGATTTACCTATAAGATTACATATTACAAGGGTCTTATAGGTAAAAAAATCAGATGATAGGTAGTTTAGCTTTGAAAATTACCTATAAGAATTATTGGATTGATATGGTTTATAGTTAATTAAATGATGACTTGAAACTAATTATGTGAGATAAAGTACATTCTTCTTTTGCTGATATCGTTAGGAGTAATTTATTACATATGCAGGAATGGATGAAGAAGGCTTGCTGTGGATTGGGATGAACTTAAAAAAATAGTTAGATTTGAACATATCGTTTTTCAAAAGGTTTCTGCCGGATTGTCCGTGTGAATGATGGTGTTGCAATGGTACTGGCAGAGGGAACAGGAGCTATTATTACCATAAGCGTGGATAAGTTCTCATCCTACTTTGTCATATATTCTGACACTCAGAAAGAAAAAGATAAAGTAGCATACCGGATAATCATATAATTGCATATATAAAAAAGAATATATAAAAAAGAATATATAAACATCAAAGGACTGTGTAACTACCTTAAAAGATGGTTGCATGGTCCTTTGTTTTGATTGAAATTTCAGC
>CALGGL010000094.1 GCA_937915975.1 uncultured Lachnospiraceae bacterium
GCTCGACGAGTATGTAGTCGGACAGGAATATGCCAAAAAGGCTATTTCGGTTGCGGTCTATAACCACTACAAGAGAGTTATCACCAACACCATGGATGATATAGAAATAGAAAAATCCAATATGCTCATGCTCGGTCCTACAGGCTGTGGCAAGACCTATCTTGTAAAAACCATTGCAAGACTTTTAAATGTTCCTCTTGCCATAACGGATGCAACATCTCTTACCGAAGCAGGCTACATAGGTGATGACGTAGAGAGTATTCTTTCAAAGCTTCTTGCAGTTGCCGACAATGATGTTGAAAAGGCAGAGCGTGGAATTGTATTTATAGATGAGATAGACAAGATAGCAAAGAAAAAGGAAACCAGAAGCCGGGATGTAAGCGGTGAGTCGGTTCAGCAGGGACTTCTTAAAATAATCGAGGGTGCGGAGGTTGAGGTGCCTGTCGGTTCGGGAAGCAAAAATGCCATGACACCGATGACAACTATGAATACCCAGAATATTTTATTTATATGTGGCGGAGCATTTCCTGACATCGAGGATATCATCAAGGAAAGACTTACCAAGCAGTCCTCTATGGGCTTCAATGCTGACCTTAAGGACAAATTTGACAATGAACCTAATCTTATGAAAGAGGTAACTGTTGATGACCTTAGAGATTTCGGAATGATACCTGAGTTCTTGGGAAGACTGCCTGTTATATTTACACTTGATGCACTTGATAAGGATATGTATATCAAGATTTTAAAGGAACCGAAAAATGCAATCCTAAAGCAGTACCAAAAGCTGCTTGCTTTGGATGAGGTTAATCTTTTATTTGATGATTCCGCTTATGAGGCAATTGCCGAAAAGGCTATGGAAAAGAAAACCGGTGCCAGAGCACTTCGTGCAATAATCGAGAAATTTATGCTTGATATAATGTATGAGATTCCTCGTGACGACAGTATCGGAACAGTAACCATAACCGGTGATTACATAAACGGCAAGGGCTCACCGATTATAGAACTGAGAGGAACAAACTAAAGGAGGTAATATGAAGCCTGTAATTATAGCACATCGTGGTGCAAGCGCGCTTGCTCATCACGAGAACACTTTGGAAGCATTTAAAATTGCAATTAAATTAAAAGCTGACTATGTGGAATTCGATATCAGAAAAACCAAGGATAATCAGCTTATAGTTTTTCATGATGACGATATAGAAGGGAAAGAAATATCCTCTCTTACCTATGACAAGCTTTGCGGCATAACCGCAAAGGATAATTATCGTGTGCCTCTTTTATCAGAGGTGCTTGAACTTTGCAAAGGAAAGATTAAGCTTGACATAGAATTAAAGGAAGCAGGATATGAAAAGCGTGTTATAGACATGGTAACAAGACTTTACCGCTATGATGAATTTATGATGAAGTCATTTATCGACAGTACAGTTAAGTCCATACACGAATATGATCCGTACATAAAGACAGGGCTTTTACTCGGAAAAAAAGGCGGTTCACTGAAAACAAAGCTGCATGAATTTTTCCCTATGACAAGGCTTGCGGCATGCAACGCCGACTTTGTATCACCTTACTACAAAATTGCAACTCCGGGCTTTATGAAGCGTATGATGCTTTATAACAAGCCTGTATATGTCTGGACAGTAAACCGTGCACGTAATATGGGCAAATGTATCTTAAATCATGTCGACGGTATCATAACAGACAAACCAAACATTGCCTTAAAAGTCAGAGCATACATGCTTGATGACATAGAAAAGAAAAAAAGATTCTTAAGGCGAAAAGCAAAATAGAGATGATAAAAAAGCACATAAAGAAAGGAATTAAAAAATGAAATACAAGGTAGGTTTTATAGGCTGCGGCAATATGGCCAAAGCCATCATAGGAGGACTTATAAATAATGCAGGTATTACACCTAAGGAAATAATTGCAGCAGATGCATCGGATGCTGCTATTAAAAAAGCATCAGATAATATTGGTATTGATACAACTCTTAACAATAAAGAAGTTGCTTCTAATTCCGATGTATTATTTTTATCAGTAAAGCCCCAGTTTTATGAGACAGTTATCGCCGAAATAAAAGATACAATTTCATCCAATCAGATTGTAGTAACAATTGCACCGGGCAAAACCCTTGCCTGGCTTGCAGAAAGAATCGGTTCTGATGTAAAGCTTGTCAGAACCATGCCAAACACTCCTGCACTTGTGGGCGAGGGCATAACTGCAGTTTGTAAAAACACACTTGTAAACGAAGAAGAATTCTCATACATAATGTCATTACTATCAAGCTTCGGACTTGCAGAAGAAATATCAGAAAATCTTATGGATGTTGTCGTATCCGTAAGCGGAAGCTCTCCTGCATATGTATTTATGTTTATCGAAGCTATGGCAGATGCTGCTGTACTTGACGGTATGCCAAGAGACAAGGCATATAAGTTTGCGGCACAGGCAGTACTTGGAAGTGCCAAGATGGTTATCGAAACCGGCAAGCATCCCGGTGAGTTAAAAGATATGGTATGCTCTCCTGCCGGCACAACAATAGAAGCGGTTCGCATACTTGAAGAAAAAGGCTTCCGCAGCTCCGTCATCGAAGCCATGAAAGCCTGCACAGATAAATCAAGAAGCTTATAAAAATAAGATTTCCCTTTTTCACGCGAAGCGTGTTGGTTATATAGGGGTGTAAATAATGAGAGGTATCAAAAAGGTGCTAAGCAAATCGTGAGCGCTAGTGAGATTTGCGTGTACCTATTTTGATACCTCTCATTATTTATACCTATCTATATAACCGACCGAATGTTAAGCGGTCTCTTCCTTTTTCTTTCCGATGTGCTTCTTGAAGAAGTACCACATAGGACCTGTGATGCAGATTGATGAATAAGCACCGCAGACGATACCTGCCATAAGTGTAAATGTGAATTCCTTAAGTGCAGGAACACCCATTATGAAGAGTACAAGAACCATGATGAAAGTTGTAAGTGAAGTATAGATACTTCTTGTAAGTGTCTGCGCGATACTTGTATTAACTACTTCGTCAAGCTCTACATTTCTATCCATAATCTTCATATTTTCACGGATACGGTCAAATATGATGATAGTTGCGTTGATTGAGTAACCAACGATTGTAAGCATACATGCTATGAAGGTATTACCAACCGAAAGTCTTGCTACTGCATAAATAGCAAACACAACCATAACATCATGGATAAGTGCCAATACCGCAGATGCACCAAATCTTAAATCCGAGAATCTTATTGCAATATAGATAAGCATAAGAATGGATGCAATGATGATAGCTATAATGGCGTCCTTCTTCATCTCACCGCTTATGGTTGAGCTTATACTCTGCTCACTGATTTCCGAAACTTCAAATTTATCCTTGATTGCTTTTTCAAAGCTTGTTGCCTGATCCTCGGTAAGCTCAGGAGTCTTAAAGATTACCTGATTAGAATCCTCAACTGTCTGAATCTGAATATTTGCGGCAGATAATCCGGTTGCATCAGTTATAACAGGAACGACCTCATTTTCTGCTTTTTCAAGATCAAAGACCTCTTCTCCATCAAATGTAACAGTAGTTGAAGTACCGCCTGTAAACTCAAGTGCATAATTAAGAGATGATCCCTTTCTTGACTTGTTAACAGGAAGGAAGATAAGTCCTCCGATTATTACTACAAGAGAGATAACAATACAAACTCTTGAAATCTTAATATAGTTAACTTTCTTAGGTGGCTTAGCCGAACCGTAAAGCTTTTTATTGGTAAGTCCAAGATCTACCGCAATCTTAAGTAAAAGCTTAGTGATAACAATAGCGGTAAACATTGAAAGGATAATACCTATCATAAGTGTGGTAGCAAATCCTTTAATACTACCTGTACCAAGCATCATAAGAACGAATGCTGCGATAAGAGTTGTGATGTTACCATCAAGGATTGCCGAAAGAGCCTTATGGAAACCTGCCTCAACAGCGTTTCTTACACCCTTATCGGCGGCTATCTCTTCTCTGATACGGGTAAAGATGATGACATTTGCATCAACCGCCATACCGATTGAAAGGATAATACCTGCTATACCCGGAAGGGTAAGGGTAACAGTTCTCACACTGAGAACAAGAAGCATAAGAACGATATATGAAACAAGTGCAACTGAAGCAAGTAAGCCCGGTAAAAGGTAAAGTATAATCATAAGAAGACATACAAGACCGAAACCGATTGCACCTGCCATAAGGCTGGTAGATATAGCTTCTCTACCAAGCTTTGCACCTACTATATTATACTGAAGCTGTGAAAGTTCAAGAGGAAGTGCACCGATTTTGATGGTTGATGCAAGTCTCTCTGCCTCATCATAATCAGCCATTCCGTCTATAACTGCACTACCGCCGGTAATTGCAGTCTTTACTCTCGGTGCACTTACAACTGCACCATCATAAATGATATAAATGATATTACCGACATTTGCAGATGTGATATCAGCAAACTTTTCAGCACCTTCATCAGTAAACTGAAGCTGTACCAAATACTCTCTGATACCTGTAGTATCATTGGTATCAGTAGCCGGATTAGCTTCCTTTACATCGGAACCGGTAAGAGCGGCCTCATAATCAAGTCCCTGAGACCAGTATGCATAATTTGTCTCATCCAAGAATAAAAGCTGTCCCGGCTGACCGAGCTCATCCAAGATGTCGTGAGCATCATACTTCGAAGTATCAACAGGAATCTCAACTGTGATTCTGTCATCGCCTTCCTTGTAAACCTCACCCTCACTGCTGTACTCATCAACTCTTCGCTGAAGTTTGTCGATGGTAGCATCAATCTCTTCATCGGAAGGCTTACTATCAACTATCTGATAGGTAACACTAAGACCACCCTGAAGGTCAAGACCTAAAGGAATATCCTCAGCCTTACCCGTTTTTTCCTTTCCTACTCCTGCAACTGCCATATAAATTGCTCCTGCAAGTAAAAGCAAAAATACAAGCAGCTTAATTACAGCATCTCTTTTAGCTTTCTTCATTTTTACACTCCTCTTCTAAATCGGCTAAAGCAGCCTTTATCATTATTGCACATTCGACACGCTTTTGCTGCATCTTACAGCCGATGTCATATGTATCAAGTATACCGCCGCTATAAAGGTAAGAATTCGCTGCGCAGCCACCGCTGCAATAAAATCTTGCAAAGCAGTCCTTACAATTGTCCTTGGCGTATACATTACAAAGCTTGAACTCATTAACTACATCAGTATTGTCAATTCCGTCATATACATTTCCAAGCTTAAACCCATCTATACCAACAAACTGATGACACGGATAAAGTTCACCCTGAGGTGTTACCGCCAGGTACTCGGTTCCCGAGCCACAGCCTGAAAGTCTCTTATATACACAAGGTCCGCCGTTTAGATCCAGCATATAATGGAAAAATGTAACCGGCTTTCCTTTCTTATGCCTGTCTATGATATCCAAAGCGAGCTTATCATACTCTTCAAAAATCTGAGGCAGATCCTCTTCCCGAATCGAGTAATCCTCAGTAGGTGCGGCAACCACAGGCTCAATGGAAATCTCCTTGAATCCCAAGTCAGCCATTTCCTTAAAGTCATTAAAGAAGTCCAGATTATTTCTTGTAAATGTACCTCTTACGTAGTAGCTCTTGTCACCGCGCTTTTCCACAAAGTTCTTAAACTTCGGAACTATAATATCATAGCTTCCCTTACCGTTTCGGGTAGGACGCATAAGATCATTTATATTTTTTCTTCCATCCAGGCTTAAAACCACATTGGATATTTCCTTATTACAAAATTCTATAACTTCGTCATCCAGTAAAACTCCGTTTGTAGTAAGGGTAAACCTGAAATTCTTATTATGTTCCTTTTCCTTGCTTCGACCGTATTCAACAATTTTCTTAACAACGTCGAAATTCATAAGCGGCTCACCGCCGAAAAAGTCAACCTCAAGATTAACCCTGTTGCCTGAATTTTCTATTAGAAAGTCAATGGCCTTTTTGCCAACCTCAAGACTCATAAGCTCACGCTTTTGACCATGGTACTCACCCTCATCCGCAAAGCAGTACTTACAGGCAAGATTACAGTCATGAGCTATGTGAAGGCATAGAGCTTTGACAACTGTTTTTCTCTTTTTAAAATCAATAATAACATCCTTATATACATCCTCGGTAAACAGCTGTCCGCTATCCTTTAATTCCTCTATATCCGAGTACGCTTCATAGATGTCGTAATCCGAATACTTGTTACCGTACTTATCTTTGATTGCCGACGCAAGAGATTTCCTATCCTTTTTCTCAAACAAAGCAATCATATCATATACAAGCTCGTCCACAACGTGAACCGAACCGCTGCATACATCAAGAACGATATAATATCCGTTATTGATATACTGATAAACCATCTGTGTTACTCCCAGTTTTTTACAAATACTTGCTCTTTTAATAACGCAACTAAAGAGGACTATCCAAGATAATCCCCTTTAATTAGGATATTATGTATTATCTTACAATTATTTATTCTCGCAGCTCTGGTTACCTACTGTGCATGAAGTCTTACATGCTGACTGACATGAAGTCTGGCACTCACCACAGCCACCCTTAACTACTGTGCTGTTTAAAGTCTTATCTGTTAAAGTCTTAATTCTCTTCATCTTTTATCCTCCTGCTTTTATCCGGTCAAATTAATTTGATTAAAAGAAGATTTATCGCAAAATATATATTTGCTTTGCTTATTCTTCCTTTCGTTTGCATACACGAAAGTTATTATATCACATAAATCCCATATTGAAAAGCTATTTTTTCAACTAATCATTCCGCCAAGAGTACCGCCTAAAAGACAAAGTATTATGGTACTTACGCCCTTTGCCGCTATCACATTTTCTCCATGTGAAACAAGAATTGATGCTATAAGAATCACTCCCACATAAAGAGCTCCAAGCAAAAGTCCCCAGATGAACTTTTTCTCCTGCATACTTTTTCCTATAACTATACCGCCTATAGCACTTGAGAGAATATAGGGAAGGGTAATGGCAAAATTCACCTTGCTCTCACCAAGTCCAAGCTTATACATTAGAAATGCTACGACAAGAAGCATCACTCCCGTAACCAAATAGGATATTATCAGTGCTCTTAAAACACTTGCAAACCTTTTAGCTACCGACAACAAAACCACCTCCATACATTTAATTATTAACTATGCTAATAATAAATATATGTGGTGATTTTAGTATTTATGAAAACTTCAAACAATAAATTATTGGCTAACGGTTATCTCTCCGGCTTTCTTAAGCACGGTCTTGGTAATCACAGGGCCAAGAAGCTCATATATAACAACGCCGCATAAAACTATGGTTTTTATCTTGCCTCCATACTCAGGCAGCGTAGATGCCGCCGATGATGCAAGACCGATTGCAACACCCTCCTGAGGGATAAGTGTAAGTCCAAGCCACTTGACAACAGGCTTAGGCGCCTTGGTAATCCTTGCTCCAAAGGATGCTCCTAAAGCTTTTCCGATAACACGACCGATAACGTAGATTGAGCCAACAGCACCGACTGTCGCTATAACCGTAACATCAAGCGATGCACCCGAGATGATGAAAAACATCATATATATAGGCGGGGTAATTCTATCCACGGGCTCGTAAATCTTATCGGAAAATTTGGACAGATTTACAAAGGTTGCGGAGAGCATCATGCACGCCAAAAGAGATGAGAAGCCAACCTCGTCCGAAATTCCCAAACACACAAAAATCATCATTATGGTGACCGCAAGTCTGTTACCCCTTCCGGTATACAATTTTACCAGAAACGTCATAATTATACCGAGTATAATACCAAATGCTATACCGCCAAGAAGCTCTATACAAGGCTCAAGCATAAGCCTTGTAAACGATACCTTTCCGTGTGCCATAATAACATTGGCAACCGCCATTGATATACCAAATGCCATAAGCGCTACCGCATCATCTAAAGCAACAACCGGTAATAGTGTCTGAGTAACCGGGCCTTTTGCTTTATACTGCTTAACTATCATAAGAGTTGATGCCGCTGCCGTTGCAGAGGCTATGGCTCCCATAGCAAGTGCAAATGTAACATCAAATCCGCATACAAGCATAATAGTATCTACAACAACTACTGCTCCGAGTCCTTCCGTTATGCCGATTACAATAGGTGCTTTTCCGATTTTCTTCAAGAATTTAATCTTAAACTCCGCACCTATGGAAAATGCTATAAACCCTAGTGCCACCTCCGAGATAATCGAAACACTGTTAAGAAAATCCTGTGACAAAAGCTTAAAGCAGTTAGGTCCGATTAAAAGACCTATCACCAGATAACCGGTAACATTCGGAAGCTTAAGTTTTTTAACAATCTTTCCGGCTATAAGAGCAGCCAAAAGCATTATAGCCAGATTCGTAAGAGTATTAAGTCCCATCTTATGCACCAAGTCCCTCTACAAATAATACAGGCACAGCAAACATAATTCCTGTGTTAGGCTCATCAAGACCTACAACATCTCTGATTATCTTTCTTGCCTTTTCAAGCTCTTCATCGCTCATAACAAAAAGCATAGTCTTAACGGTTTCGTTTTCATCATCATCCGCAAGAATAGCCTTAAGCATACTGAACATAGGAAGGTCGTCCATCTTCTCGATTATACTTGCCATACCGACGCCATCAAGGATTGTACCGCCGTGTACACCGTTTTCAGCAAGCTCCTTGCAAAGCTCATTAACCAAATTAGCTTTCTTTAAAATAACAAATAAAAGATTCATAGCTTCCCCCTTTATATCAATTCACAAATTTGTCTGATATTTTCATATACCTGTTTTGCATATTTTTCTGTGACTTCGTTTGGCTTAATCAGGTCGATTACCATAACGGGATACATACCCGCACGTCCCGCCGATACGATTCCGTTTATGGAATCCTCAACTGCAATTGCCTTTGACGGTTCAACACCAAGTGCAGCACATGCCTTTAAATAAATATCCGGATCAGGTTTACTGTGTTCAACCATATCACCATAAATAAATATATCAAAATATTTATTCATATCGTTTGCATTAAGATATTTTTTAGCACGGGAACTCTGTGTGGATGTGGCAAGTGCGGTTTTAATATTTTTTTCTTTCAGATATTCAAGAGTTTCTACTGCTCCGTCCTTAAACTCCACACCGTTTTCAACGACATATGCTTCAAAGTTTTCCATCACCCTGTCACGAAATTCCAGGTACTCTATACCTCGACCCACAACAGACTCAAACCGCGGTTTGTTATCATACTTGGTTCCGCCCGCTACTATTTCACATGCCTTAATCATTATGTCGGAGGGCACACCTCTTTTTTCGCCCTCTTCCATATAAAATCTTCTGTACAGCTTTTCCGTATCAAAGATTACTCCGTCCATATCAAAAACTACTGCTTCAAACATATTTCTTTCTCCACATCAAATCGGAGAATTAAGTTTCCTTAATTCTCCGATTTAGTTAACTTATAAATTTAAAATTTCATTTTATTCATTATCCTTTTTTCTCTTAAGCAGGATGAATATAAATCCTCCTTCCGCAAGTACGGCTGCAACAACTATAGCCCACATCCACCAGTGGCTTGCTGCTTTTTCCACAGCATTTGTTACCACTGTGGCAACACTCTCCTCACCGAAGGTGAATGTTATGGTCTGCTCAGCTTCATTTCCCGCTTCATCATAAGCCTTCATATAAAGCTCATACTCGCCCTTGTCAGTTACATTCAATGTTGCAACATTATTTTTAACGGTTATTTCACTGTCATTCAACTTAACCGTATCAAGCGTATCCTCATCCAACTGAAGAGAAACCTCTATGCTGTACGAATCATTTCTAATCTCTCCGTCTTCAACACCTGTTACTATGAAAATCGGCTCCTTAGTATCAAGTATAAAGGTTACACTCTTCTCGCTTGTATGACCAAGCTCATCCTCAGCAGTTATAAGAAGCGTATATGAACCATCCTCAATATCAGATATTCCGTCGTACTCACTACCGTTTAAGTACATACGCACATCGCATACCGTAAGATCCGATACAAGCTCGTCAAGATCCAAATCAAGATCTACATCTTCAAATGTCTTGGCATTGAATGTCTTATTGTCAAACATTGATAAATCGCCTATTACAGGATCAGATGTATCAATCGTAAAATGTACGCTACTGGTTGAGGTATTTCCCGCAATATCAGTTGATGCTATGGTAATGTCGTAAATTCCTTCTTCCGTAAATGTATCATTTATAGTTGTCGGATTGGCGGTTGAAGCAAATGGTGAAAAGCTTACCGGCGTCTTCTTACCTGTTGCATCTGTTCTTGTTCCTGTTGCGGAAACCGTCTTGTTGGCATAGAATTCATCAGATATAGTTGCGGATATACTTACAGCTCCATCTGTTGAATCATAATTCTTAACACCTGAAAGTATAATCTCAGGCTTATTTCTGTCAACGGTTATCCTCTGACTGGCAGTTGCAGTATGACCTACTCTGTCCTCTGCATTGAACTCAAACCTGTAAATACCCGTATCGGACAATAACTCCGAAAGTGAGTATGAACGCTGTGTAGGTGTAATAGTAAGTGTCTTATAAAGTGTTTCATCGACACCGTCACCTGCCTTGCGGTAAATCTCTACAGTTCCCTTTGCATCAGCCCAAAATGCCTCGTTGATGTTAAAGCTTATTGAGGCAGCACTTGCAGATGTGCCTCCGTTTGCACCCGTTATGGTAAGCTGAGGTGCCGTTGTATCAACTCTGAAGCTTATGGTTCTTGTAGGTCCCTGATTGTTTGCCCTATCAATCGCAAATATATTTACAACATAATCGGCTTCATCAGAGAATGTAAATGTCCTCTCACTTGTCGGAACGAATTCCGAGGTTGTGGTTGCCTGATCAGGTACGGTCTTTATAATCTGAACTCTTAAGTCTCCTGCATCTACATTAGTATCTGTTATAGAAGCGGTAAGTGTTAAAGGACCTGTAAGATAGAGTGTTCCTCTGCTCTCTGTATAAGCCTGGCCTCCGTTTACAAGCAACGAAACCGTAGGTACTGTCTTATCGATTACAAATGAAACCTGCTTTGCCTCTGCAGCAAGGCCTGCCTTATCATTACCTGTAATTCTTACATTATGTAAGCCTTCTGCTGAAGCAGTGTAATCAGCGTAGTAAAAATCATTTCCCGTTTTCCACTCTACGCTCACCGCCGAACCGTTATCGGTAATTGACATAGCAAGCGGATCAAAGTTTACATCAGTACACGTAAGTCTTACGGTAACATTTGAATTATAATATTCGTTATTTTTTCCCGAAGCTCCATCTATTATGCTTGCACCTACAACAGGAACGGTATTATCTACAACAAATGTTGTGGTAGCAACATTTGAGCCTCTGTCCGACTTATCCTTTGCGGATATGCTTACTGTGTACTTGCCATCCTTAAGTTCTTTACTTCCAAGAACCTGCTGTAAGGTGTGGCTTATGCCTTCTTCGGTTGCATCCTTCTCAACCGAAACCGGATATACTGCATACGCTTTATCATTATATTTAACGGTCACCGCATAATCCTTAACAGTAAGGTTATCGGTTATAGTTGATGTAAGCTGTGGTGTACCTGCTATAACTGTTGCTCCTGATACAGCTTCACCATTTACCTTAATATCTGCTACAGTAGGATTAGTTTTGTCGACTTTAACATATATCTGATTTGTTGAAGTATCTATGGTATTATCAGCTTTATCTTTTGCATCAAATACAATCTTTGTTCCTACAAGTGATGTAGATTCAGGAACATTTATAGATTGACCATCCTTGCTATGTGTTCCATCTATCTCAATTGCGGTTGCTGCACCACCATCTATAGTATAACTTGCATTTTCAAGTGCAGACTCTACAGCACTTTTGCCGGAAACAAGTGAGTAATTAAGCGGATATTCCTGATACCATGTATTGGAATTTAATACACCGTTATTTTCAACTACCGGCTGAGTATTGTCATAAAGTAAATCTCCAAGAGCTATACTTTTAGTCCTTCCATTTGAATCTTCAATTTTAATACTCATAACACTTAACAATTGGTTTTCTGTGCCTATAGGAAGAACAAATGAGAGTTCCCCTGTTGTATATAAGCCCGTTACATCATTATTCGAATTCCCAACATCAGTGCCGCTGTATGAATAATATATATCAGTACCTTTATATAATGTAACATTACTTATATCGTAACCTGATGTTGCCTGTAAAGAAAATGTATAAATTCCTTTATAATTTTTATTTTCAAAATAATTTGATATATCATCTCCTGCCTCTATATCTGCAGCAATTGATGTACCATTATATTTTATTGATTTAAGATTTGCAATTATAGCAGAATCAATTTCTTTAATAGGTGTAAGTGCCTGCGATACTGAATTACCCGCCTTATCTTCGACGACAGCAGTAAGGGAAATCATTGAAGCTGTATTAATTGAATCAAACGGAACAGTATATACATAAAATCCTTCTCCATCAGCCTCATTAAATGTAAAGCTTTGCTTTTCACCATTTTCATCATTAATCTTTAATGTCGAGAAATTAGTATCTGCTGCTTTGATTTTAAATCTTAAACCGTCAAATAAAACCTTATTAACTAAATAATTACCATTAGTTAGGTCTGCTTCAGTAACAGTCTGCCAAACATCTGCTCCAGCTCCAACTGCATGTCTTTGGAGAATTACTTCATTTAACACAGGATCAATTGTGTCTAATGTAAATGTATTGGTGGTATATATTGTTACAGCATTATTTCCAGCCGCATCATAAGGAAATACATTCAAAGTATATGTTCCATCATAGGTATGACCTGATAATGCTCCACCTGCTCCTCCAGGATTTAATACATCGCTCAAATTAAACGAATAATTACATGTTCCAATTTCTACAGTTGCAATAGGAATATCAACCGCTGTTATATCTGTACTATCCTTTGTTCCGGTTACATGAAGTTTCGCAACACCTGATGTTGTATCAAATGCTACACCGCTTAATCCAACATCAGCGCTATTATTAAGTTTAACAAAGCCTCCATCGGTTCTTCCTTCAACAGCCAAAGAAGAAATAGATGGACTTTCTGTATCTACGTTAAATGTAAATGTTCCATCAGTTGAGTCATTGGTATTTTCTGCCGCATCTGTAGCAGTTACTACTATAACATTTGCTCCGTTTGAAACATTTGAAAGTGTATATGTACCATTATTATTATCAGTCAAAGAAGCAGCAGTTCCACCAACAGTAGCAGTAACACTTAATATAGGCGTCTCATCAGTGGTTCCACCTGATGTTACTGTAAATACTATGCTATCAGTTGTATACCATTTATCTGAATTTAAATCTTCTGTTCCAACCTTTGCAGTTATTATCGGTTTCGTTTGATCATATATGAGAGTCGAAAATTCTACATCTAATATTGGATTTGTATCAGAAATAGATGTTACCGCACTAATAACTTTATCTGTATAAGTTACGTTTTCATCTCCTGAAAACGTATAAGTGTATCTATATGTTGTAAGACCGGACTGATTATTTGAAACAACAGCTATATTATTGTTTGTTGTCGGATCAAAATCCGTAACAGATTGATCTAATATATTTAAGCCTGTTAATGTTCCTGTTGTCTGTACTTCAACAGTTAATGTGTCACCACTTTTATAATAACCGACATTAACATTACCTGTAATCGGAGTCTCTCCATGCTTTACTGTCATGGTATTAACTGCATCCTGTTTTGTAATTGTAACAGGCACTCCAAGAGTTGCTGCAGTACTAGCATAAGAATACGTCCAATTAAATGAAACAAAATCATCAAATTCTATATCAATTTTATGTAGCGTTCCTTCCAAACCCGTATAACTTGAAAAATCAAAAGATGTTATTTCTGTACCTTCTGACCCCGTTAATTCACTTCCATCCGTTTTATAACGAATCTTTTCAATAGTATTCTCTTTTTGATTAATAAAAATAGCAAACATTCTTTCGGTCTTACTACCAACCGCACCATCCGTTACTTTATTCCAATTATTACCGTTGTCATCCGAATACGCCAAAAAAGCTTCCGGATTCCCTTCTGCCTTCGCCACATACTTCTTCTCAAAATGGAAATACATAGTAGTGCCGACCATGACGACGGTAAGCAAAACTGCTATAATCTTGTAAAACAAACTTGTTTTTTTCCAAATTTCTTTCATCCTTGATTTTCTCCTTTCCCTATAAGCTTTCCTCTGTATGAACAATTACTACATCATAGATATATCTCTTATCATCTTTTGTATCCTTTATATTATCGGCTGAAAGAACTGTAGTTGCTTCTTCGTCCTTTTTGCCTGCTAATACGGTTGTTGCTTCTTCATCATCGGAAACTTTTAAGATGTCTGTTGCTTCTTCGTCCGTTGTTTCTTTTGCTCTTAGGACATCCGTTTCTTCGTCGTCGCCATCATCAGGTGCCCTTAGGACATCTGTTTCTCCGTCAGGATCGAAATCATCGTCTGCATCATCACTATCAGGTGTTCTTAGAATATCCGTCTCTCCATCAGGATCAAAGTCATCGTCTGCGCTGTCATCTGCTTTTAAGACATCCGTTTCTCCATCAGGATTGAAATCGTCTTCTTGGCTATCAGTCTTGCCCTTCGTGCTGCCAAGGATTGTTGTTTCCTCTTCGCCCTTCGAACCGCCGAGGATTGTTGTCTCTTCCTCACCCTTTGAACCGCCTATCGAAGCTTTGTAGATGTCATCCTCATCACCGGGTCTTAGGATATCTGTTTCTCTTTCCTCAGGCATTACACGCGGTGACTTTGCATCGCTTGTGATCTTAACCGTTTCATCCTCATTTGTTGCGGAATCTCTGATTGTAATCTTGCCCGTATCCTGATTATAATATTTTTTCTGTTCCTGTTTAAGAATCTTGCTGCTGTCACTCTTTTCGGTTCCGCCCTTTTTCTTTTGCTTTTCGGCAATCTCCTTACGGGCATTTCTACCTGTTAAGTCGCCTATTACCTTAGGTATCTTAAATACAGCAAACAATACTACACTGACTATCAGTAAGATTATGGCGAGTGTAAGTCCGCCATAAAAGCAAATATTGTAAATGTCTTTCATAGCTATCACTCTCCTATCTTTTCATTTTCAGTTGTCTCGGTTTCATCTCCGGCAGCTTCTTCATTTTCTTCCGTGGTTTCATCCTCCTGCTTTTTCATAGTTCCGTTGGCAAGGGATGAAACTGTATCCTTACGCTTTTTCCACGTCTTGTTACTGTCTATGGACGGCACCTTCGAGCCCTCCTCATATATGCTTATCAAATCCGCAAGCTTATCCGGACATTGATCTGACCAATATGCAGGATCACGATTGACAGCTTCACATACCGTGTAGATATAATCAAGGTGCTCTGCATATACCTTGTTGCTCAGCACATTTTCTGTTCCGAGCACTGACTCAAGCTCCTTTAATACGGATAACGCATTATCATATTCGCCCATCTGCTCATAGCAGTAAGCCTTTTTCATCATCTTGTTGTAATAGCTTGTATTGAAAATGTTATCATTATCACCACCATATCCTATCTCGCCGTTTTCTTCGACCTTTATATCAAGTATGGTAAGATAATCATCACAGTACGCTATAACCTCATCATAATATGTATATGCTTCAGACTCGTTTTCGCTTGTCTTGGCAAGCTGTTCGTAGATAACCGACAGATTATCATAATATGCATAATAATAATCGTTGGTGTTAAGCTTGGTGCCTGTATATTCATCCAAGTCCTCAACAGCCTGTGTCATTATCTCCTCTGCCTGCTTTGCAACACCTTCTGTATTGATGTATGTTGCATATATCTGTCCGATTGTTTTATAATTTATAAATTTGTTTTCATTCTGGTTTGTGTATTCGCGCTGATTGTACGCTGCAAAATCATTTATCTCTCCCAAAAGCTCATCTATATTAACAGATGTACTTGACAGAATAAGTGATACCGAACCGTAATAATCAGCAAGCTCACCGAAGTTTTTATCCTTCTTATCCACCATATTGAAATACTTCGTAGCAGTCTTATAATCTCCCAGCTCATCAAAGTATGTAATAGCCATCTTATATAAGACCTCGTCGTTTTTATCGACATTTGCATAGCCTGACTTAATACGGTTAGCTACAACATTAAGTCCTGTCTGCAAATCAAGAGGTGTTGTTCCGTCCTCATTTATCTCATGAGATGCATCTATATATGTCTGAATAAATTTATCGTACGCCTCCGCATCGGTTCCGTCCAGCTCAAACGCTTTCTTGTACTCCTCTACTGCCTTTGCATAGTCCTCTTCAACCTTATACTCATTACCCGCCTCGATATAGGCATTGTAATTATCCATCTTTATCTTTTTTAATCCCGTATAACCGATTATCGCTACTATCGCAGCAACAACCGTAAGCACCGATGTGGTTATAAATATTCCGAGCTTTCTTTTATTTTTCTTTCTGTGCGAATCATCCAGCTCCGTATAATGCTCAAGGTCATATATAAGCTCCGAACAATTCTGATATCTTTTAGCCGGATCATCCTCAGTACACTTAAGAAGAATTTTTTCAAGTCCCGATGAAAGTGCCGGATTCATCTCTCTTATCGGATGAACACCGTAAGGAGGATCACAAGGATTATTTCCCGTAACCATATGATACATGGTTGCTCCCAAATTATATATATCGGTTCTTGCATCAGTATTATATATACCTCGTCCCTGTTTATCACCAAACTGCTCGGGTGCAGCATATCCTCTGGTACCGAGAGCTGTTGTATCCGCATTATTTTCTACATCATATTCCTTTGCGGTACCGAAATCTATAAGCTTAACTCCGCCCTCCGGCTTTATCATAACGTTGGACGGCTTCATATCTCTGTATATTACAGGAGGGTTCATATTGTGAAGATAATCCAACGCTCCCGCAAGCTGTATGCCCCACTCAACAACAAGTTCCTGAGATTGTGCACCTTCTTTTTTAAGTCTGTCGCTTATGGTTTCACCCTCGATAAAGTCCATAACAACATATATAGTATTATCCTGATTTATGATATCTACTATTCTCGGTAAAACAGGATGGTCAACATTCTTTAAAATGTTTGCCTCTCGCTCAAGGCCTTTAAGCAATGTCTTTGCAGACTTTGAGCCGTCATTTTTTATTTCCTTGACAGCCCACTGCTTGTTGAGTCGGTTATCTCTCGCAAGGTAAACAATGGACATACCTCCACGGCCAACCTCTTTCCATATTTCATATTTACCGTCTAAAACAGTACCTTCCTTAGTCATATTAAATCCTTCCCTACAAATATATCAAAAATATATTATACCGTCTTTATAAGACCGACTGTAATATTATCCGATTCTCTTCTTTCTTTTACAAGTTCGGTAAGATATATGCATCCGTCCTTCATACTTTCCTCATCAGCTGCATTTTGAGGCCCGATTTTCGAAATGATTTCTTCCTCGGATATCTGATGCCTAAAACCGTCCGAGCATATCAAATACACCGTATTAGGCATAATTATCCCTGTTGAAAAATCAGGTTCAACCACCTCGGACGCACCCACGCATTGTAGCAAAACACTTCTTCTCGGATCCGTTTTTGACTGTTCTACAGTCATTCTTCCCGCTGCGATTTCCCTTGCTATAAATGTCTGATCATTCGTAAGCTGATACATATTTTTCCCTGTTATCTGATATATTCTACTATCGCCTACATGTACAATATGATATCTTCCTTTATATAGAAGAATTGCGGAAATTGTTGTTCCGAGCTGAAGATTATTCTCTTTTCCGTAATTGCCAAGCTTTATATTCTGATTTTGAATTATGGAATTCCATTCATCATTAAGATTGGCAGTGTTATACTCGCCGTCTCTAACAGCTTCCATAAATGTGTGGTCAAACCAATTCATAAAAGCAAGTATTACTTCCTTACTTGCAAGCTCACCCTTGGCAAGACCTCCCATTCCGTCACACACTATTCCAAATGCTGCCTGTCCGATATTTGTCTCTATTATTTTTATTCCCAGTGAATCCTGATTAGTCTTTTTTGTTAATCCTACATCCGTATGATAAGCGGCGATAAAATTCATACATCGTTACCTCACAAATTCTTTTGCTTCACAAAATTTTGTACTGTCCTTTATAATGTCATCCAGCCGGACTATAAAATATAATCCGGCTATGGCATAATTATTCTTTTCTTAAAAGGAAGGTGAATTCTTCATCTCCCATTTTAACTGTTGTCTTGTTTTTAAGAAGAACCTCTTTACCCGGTTCAAGCTCCACACCATTAAGATATGTATGATTGGTGGAGTTGTTGTCCTTAATGTAGTTTACTCCATCCTTCTGGACAATTATACAGTGAACTCTGCTTACAGCGGTATTATCGGTAATTGTATAATCCGCTTTCGATTCGGATTTTCCTATAGAAAACTCCGGCTTGGTTATATTGATTATTTCACCTGTTTTTACCCTTACAAGATGAGGAACCGGCTTTGAACCGAGTTGACCTACAAGATCACCCATCATAGGTACAGGTCCGCCTGCCATCGGACTTGGAGTTTCCGGCTTCGGAACTTCCGGCTGTGGTATTCCCGACTGCGGTGCAGGAGCTCCCGGCTGAAGTGACATAGGTAATACAGGCTGTGGTACAGGGCCTTCTTCAGGTTTAACCGGAGTCGGTATCTCCTGTGTAGGCAATGTATCTTCTATAACAGGCTTAACCTCAGACATTGGTTTTGCTTCAGGTATCGGCTTAGCTTCAGGTATGGATGCAAAATCAGGAATCGGCTTAGCCTCCTCTTTTACTTCGTCCTTTACTTCTTCTATATTATCTTCTATTTTTTCTTCAATTTTTTCTTTTTTTTCATCTGTTTTTGCTTCAATTGACTCTTCCATCTTAGGCACAGGCTGACCCATCATAGGTGGTATTCCCTGTGGACCTTGGTTCTGTGGTGCAGCTCCCATCATTGGCGGCACTCCTACAGGAGGCATTCCCTGCGGCGGCATCTGTCCCATCATAGGTGGTACTCCTACAGGTCCTTTATTCTGTGGTGCAGCTCCCATCATTGGTGGCTGTCCCATAGGCGCCATTCCCTGCGGTGGCTGATTCTGTGGTTTAGCTCCCATCATTGGTGGCTGTCCCATAGGCGCCATTCCCTGCGGTGCCTGATTCTGTGGTTTAGCCCCCATCATTGGTGGCTGTCCCATAGGTGGCATTCCCTGCGGTGCCTGATTCTGTGGTTTAGCCCCCATCATTGGCGGCTGTCCCATAGGCGGCATTCCCTGTGGTGCCTGATTCTGTGGTGCAGCTCCCATCATTGGCGGCTGTCCCATAGGCGCCATTCCCATTGGAGGCATTCCCTGTGGCGGCATCTGTCCCATAGGCGCCATTCCCATCGGCATCTGTCCCATAGGCGGCTGCGAATTCTGCATATTATTAATTACTCCCAGCTTATTAACCTTAATATTCTTATTCTGTCCCGAAGGTCCTCCTGCACTTATACTTGT
>CALGGL010000095.1 GCA_937915975.1 uncultured Lachnospiraceae bacterium
AGATGATGAGGGGGCTTTGGAGATAGCCAAAAGGTCAAGAGGAACACCGAGACTTGCAAACAGATTTCTTAAAAGAGTACGTGACTTTGCAGAGGTTGAGCATAGCGGAAAGATTGATTTTGAAGTCGCAAAGCAGGCACTTGACAGACTTGATGTGGATTCACTCGGACTTGATAACACAGACAGAAATATTCTTGAAACAATGATATATAAGTTTAACGGCGGACCTGTAGGACTTGATACATTGGCTGCAGCCATAGGTGAGGATCCGGGAACTCTCGAGGATGTATATGAACCGTATCTTATAAAAAATGGGTTTATTAATCGTACACCTCGTGGTAGAATAGTGACAGAGCATTGCTATAAGCATTTTGGCTTGGAAAATCTTATAGCTCATGATGAATGATATATTTTAATTAGCAAAAGAAAAAATAATAAGAAGCGTAAGGAGTATTAAAAATGGCAAATAAAATTGATATACCTGTTGTTATTAATGGAAAGGTTTACACCTTAAGCGGTTATGAAGGTGAAGATTACCTTCAGAATGTTGCTACATATATTAACGGTAAAATTGCAGAATGTAAGACTTCGGATCAGTATAGAAGAATGAACACCGAATATCAGGGAGTTTTGCTTGCGCTTAATATAGCTGATGATTATTTTAAGGCCAAAAATCAGGCTGATAATATGGCTGCAGAGGATACAACCAAAGAACAGCAGCTTTATGATTTAAGACATGAGGTTATTGAGGCTCAGATTAAACAGGAATCAGCCTTGAAGATGATTGAGGAGTATAAGGAGCAGATTAATGCTCTTCAAAGAAAAATTATTCAATTGGAATCCGAAAAAGGTAGAAATGACTAATGTTAAATTCTGAAATAGAAATTTTGGCACCCTGTGGTTCGTTTGATATATTAAAAACTGCCATTAAAGCAGGCGCTGATGCCTGCTATATAGGTGGCAGTAGGTATGGTGCCAGAGCATATGCAGATAATTTATCCGATAATCAATTGGAAGCTGCCATCGACTATGCCCATATTCATGGTAAAAAATTATATCTTACAGTCAATACGCTAATAAAGGAAAGTGAATTATCCGATGCTTTTTCTTACATCAAGGACTGCTATGAGGCAGGAATTGATGCTTTTATTGTGCAGGATTTGGGGCTGTTCAAACTTATTCATGATAATTTTTCCGATGTTCATATTCATTGCAGTACCCAGATGAATATTACTTCGTATCATGCTGCCTCATATATGAAAAAAATGGGAGCTTCGAGAATTGTTACAGCAAGGGAAATGAAGCTGGAAGATATTAGGGAAATTAAGGAAAAGGTTGACGTAGAGATAGAAACTTTTGTTCATGGAGCCATGTGTTATTCTTACAGCGGTCAATGTCTAATGAGTTCTCTTGCAGGAGGACGAAGCGGTAACAGGGGAAGATGTGCTCAGCCCTGCAGAAAATGCTATGACGGAGAATACATTTTATCCATGAAGGATATGTGTACGCTTTCATATATTCCAAAGCTTGCAGAAGCAGGTATTGATTCCTTTAAGATAGAAGGAAGAATGAAAAACGAGTATTATGTTGCATCGGCTGTGGATGCATATAAGGAGCTTACGGAGGATTATCTTAAGGGCGGTTTTTCCGAAGAAAAAGCAAAGAAATATGAATTCAGACTTGCAAATATCTATAACAGAGGGGGCTTTTGCAAAGGTTATTTCTTTATGCATAACGGACCGGAAATGATATCCAAAAACAGACCTAATAATCAGGGCGTTAAAATAGGAAGACTTGCTTTTGTAAAGGACGGAAAGGTTTTTATTGATTTATGTGAGGATATTTTTAAGGGAGATATTCTTGAAATAAAAACAAATAATAATGAAGTTATTGAGATTACTTCGGGAAATGATTATGCTTCGGATACAAAGGTTTCTTTAAATGCGCCAAAGACCAGACAGCTTGTTATAAATCAGGATATATACAGAACAAGATGTAAAAAGATACTTGATGATGTTCTTTTATCAGAAAAGAGAGGAAGAATCGGATTAATCGGATATCTAAAAGCAAAAAAAGGCGAGGCATTATCTTTTGAAATTAAGGAATCAAAGCTTAATAATCCGGCTATTGTTAAGATAACCTCAGATACAATTGAGGCATCAAAAACATCGGACGCTGATGAGGACATGATAATCTCAAAGCTTTATCAGACAGGCGATACGGATTATTATTTTGAGGATATTTTATTGGATGTGGATAAAGATGCGTTTGTTCCGGCAGGCCTTGTTAAGAAGGTTCGAAGAGAAGCTATATCAAGTCTGGAAAATGTTATAAAAAAGAGTTATAAAAGAAAAACAGATGCCGTATATCAAAAAAATTCTTGTTTTTTCAATGACTTTGATGAAACCGTTAGCACAATAAGACTAAAGGTTGGAGTTAAAAACCTTATGCAGTTAAGGACTGTTATAAAGCATCCGGGCTTATACGGAATTTATATGGATAAAAGTCTTTACTTGGATATAAAGAATGAGGAAATATATAAGGAACTAAAAAAACGCAATATAAAAATATATATTGAGCTTCAATATGTTGTAAACAATAGTTTTGACGGCTTGGATTATCTCAATGATATGGAGTATGACGGTATATATATAAGAAATATTGATGCATTTTCATCCGAAATAGACTATAATAAGGATATTGTTTTGGGTTCAGGGGTATATGCTTACAATAATTTAGCAAGAAGCTTTATGTGTGACAGGTTTTCTGATGCGGTTTTTGAAATACCGAAGGAGCTTAATATAAGCGAGATAAAATGCTTAAATGATAAACCGGCAGAACTTTGTATATATGAATATCAGCAGGTAATGCTTTCCAATAATTGTGTTAAAAAGAGCAGAGGAAACTGTAACAAAAAGAGCGAATTTTCAAAAATTACCGATGATAAGGGGAATTCCTTTTTTACCTATTCAAAATGTGATGAATGTATAAATGTTACTTATAACGGTATACCTTTCCTCATATTTGATAAAAAGGAGCTTATAAATCTTAAGGGTGTTAAATATTATCGTATTAATTTTACCTTAGAGGATGAAATTATGGTGGACAAGATAATGAACTGTTATAATGATAAAGTAAAACCCGATTTTGTCATTACAACCGGTCATATGCATAGAGGTGTTGAATAAAATGGTTAATATTATTTGTGAAATATCAAAATATCTGATTATTTTATTTATGGTTCTTTATACGGTCAAGTGTTTTACAATTCTGTCGGCTAAGGATGAAGAATCAAGGAGAAAAAAACTGAATAAGCAGATTGGTTATGTCTTTGTTATACATTTTCTGTGTTATCTGACGCTATATCTCAGAATGGGAAGCATAAAGCTTCTTATATTTTACGGAATGCAGATTTTTGTAGCAATCTTTTATATGGTTGTATTTCATACGATATACAAGGATTCTTCAAGATTATTGACTAACAATACTGCTTTTTTGCTTTTAATCGGATATACGATACTTACAAGACTTGATTTTAATTTGGCTGTTAAGCAGTTTATATTTGCTACAGTCGCATTGGTTGTAACGGCTTTTATTCCGTTTATTATGGATAAATGGAGAAACCTAAGGAAATACGGTGTATTCTATGGTATTATCGGAATTATGTTTCTGCTTACCGTCTGGGTTCCGGGACTTGGAAAAGAGGTTTATGGTTCGAGAAACTGGATAAGTATCCATGGTTTTTCACTTCAGCCTATGGAGTTCGTTAAGATAATATTTGTTATGTTTGTTGCAAGTATGCTTGTAAAGGCAAATACCTTCGGTGATTTATTCATTAATGCTGTTATTTCCGCAAGCTATATGGGTGTTCTTGTTCTTGAAAAGGATCTCGGAGCAGCCGTTATATTTTATGTAACATATGTATTTATGGTATATCTTGCAACGTCAAGACCGATTTTTCTTATAGGAGGTCTTGGACTCGGAGTTTTAGCGGTATTCGGCGGATATATGCTTTTTAAGGATTCACTGTTCAGGCATGTTATGGTCAGGGTTGAGGCATGGAAAAATCCTTTTGCCAATATAGATACCGGCGGATATCAGGTTGCACAATCCTTATTTGCAATGGGTACCGGTGGATATGTAGGCTCAGGTCTCGGAAACGGAAAAGCGGATACCATTCCTGTCAGTGAAAGTGATTTCATATTTTCCGCTATAAGCGAAGAACTCGGAGTTATATTCGGTTTAGCGCTTATACTTGTAATAATCAGCATATTTATATCCTTTGTAAATATTTCAATGAAGTCAAGGAAGGCATTCTATAAATATTTAGCCTTTGGATATGCATCCATATACATACTTCAATCATTTTTAAATATCGGAGGAGTAACCAAATTCATACCTTCGACAGGAGTGACACTTCCGCTTGTAAGCTATGGTGTAAGCTCGGTTTTGAGCACATTAATTATATTTTCAATTATTCAGGGTATATGTGTAATAAGTAATAAAGAGGCGGCTAAGAATGAAAAGGAAAAAGAACGTATCAGAGCAATTAAACAACAATATGAATATGCAGCAGCCTATAATCCTTACCGACAAGGATGAGGAATTTCTTGAGAAGGAAAAGCAAAGAGCTGAAAACAACAGAAAAAAGAATAAGCCTATACTTGTAATTACTTATTTTATGGTTGCGGTTTTTGTAAGTATGATGGCTTATGTTGTATATTTTATGCAATTTAAGGCAAGTACCGTTATTGCGAATTCAAGAAACGGAAGACAAAATTCTTTTGCCGAGGTTGTGGAACGCGGTGACATCATTACAAGTGACGGTGTTGTTATAGCTACAAGCTCAACAGATGAAGAAGGTAATACAACAAGGAGCTATCCGTACAATAATATGTTTGCGCATGTTGTCGGTTATGACAGCTACGGTAAGACCGGGCTTGAGCTTCAGGCTAATTTTTATCTTCTTCGAAGTCATATAAATATATTTGAAAGAGTTTACAGAGAATTCAAGGAAGAAAAAAACAGAGGTGATAATGTCATAACCACAGTTGATTTTAAGCTTCAGGAAGCGGCATATAATGCACTCGGAGGTTGTAACGGTGCGGTTATTGTAATGGAACCGTCAACAGGCAGGATTTTATGTATGGTTTCCAAGCCTGATTATAATCCAAATGATATAGACAACGTATGGGCATATCTGCATTCGGATGAGGGCTCGGAAAGTACTGTGCTTTTGAACAGGGCAACTCAGGGGCTTTATGCACCCGGTTCAACCTTTAAGGTTGTAACTTTACTTGAATATATACGAGAAAATCCTTATGATTATGATTTATATGAATATGACTGTTCGGGCAGTGAAATATATGCAGGCGTTAATATTCATTGTTATGATTCAACTGCTCACGGACATGAAAGCCTTGCTGATTCACTTGCATACTCGTGTAATTCATCCTTTGCCAATATAGGTATGGGTCTTGATTTTGGTTCTTATAATGAAACGGCAAATGAGCTATTGTTTAATTCCGAGCTTCCTTATGAAGGAGAATTTAATTCCTCGTATTTTGAAATAACAGCCGAATCTCCAAGAGATGCCATGCCTCAGACGGCTATAGGACAGGGAGAAACAAGGATTACTCCGTTGCATAATCTTATGATTGTATCTGCTATAGCAAATGGCGGACAGCTTATGAAACCTTATCTTATAGATTCGATAGAAAATGATGACGGAGCAACTATTAAAACTTTTAAAGGTAAATCGTACGGAAATCTTATGACTGCCGAAGAGGCGGCTATACTAAAAGAATATATGAAGGGAGTTTGCGATTACGGTACGGCGGCGAGATTTTTTTCCGGGGCTTCCTATGATGTAGCAGGTAAGACCGGTACTGCCGAATATGATAATGAAGGTAATTGTAATTCCTGGTTTATAGGCTTCAGTAATCCCGATAATCCTGATATATGTGTAAGTGTCGTTGTTGAGGACTATAATTCTAACGGAGTATCTGCAACGGGTGTTGCCAAGAGTGTTTTCGATGCTTATTATAACAGATAATGATTGTCTTGATATATATTGATTTTTTTGATATAATTAACAAGATGTATGACACACCAATCTTTTTAGATAGCAGGAGGAATTGCAATGGTAGAAGCAACAAGCTGTGGTGGTGTGGTAATCTTTCGAGGCAAGGTGTTATTGCTTTACAAAAATTACAAAAACAAGTATGAAGGTTGGGTTTTACCTAAGGGTACTGTAGAGGAAAATGAGGAGTATAACGAAACGGCGTTACGAGAAGTTAAGGAAGAAACAGGGGTTGCTGCTCAGATAATTAAGTACGTAGGAAAAAGTAATTACACATTTAATACTTCATATGATGTTGTGAACAAAGACGTTCATTGGTATCTTATGATGGCTGACAGCTATTACAGTAAGCCACAAAGAGAAGAGTATTTTTTGGACTCAGGTTACTACAAGTATCATGAGGCGTATCATCTTCTTAAATTTCCCAATGAAAAGCAGATTCTTGAACAGGCTTATTCGGAATATACGACATTGAAGCAAAATAATCTGTGGGGAAGTAAGAAGTATTTTTAAACGGCTAAAGCTTATAAGCTAATTTCAAAAGCCTCAGAGCTATATGTCTCTGAGGCTTTCGATATAAAAAACGTATCTGAATTATTATATAGAGATAAAAAACAGTGTAAGGAAGATTTATATGGAAAACAATGATGAATTAATTCCGGAAATTAATATAGACGGTTTTTTGAAAGATTTATCTGAATCCGATATCGGTTCGGAATCATCTGACATAAATGACAATAATCCGAATAAAGATAATGAATCTTTGGAAAAAGACAGTTCAGATGTCGAAAGAAAAAAAGATGTTGTAAAAAAACAGTTTCCTGATAATGATCTTGAAAACAATAAAAATAAGTTTTCTAAGAGAAAGAAAAAGAAGAAATTATATAAGATATTATATATAATTGCCATGACTGTTCTGATTAGCATATTTGTAGGCTGCTCTGTATATTTGATTGTTTATTTTTGGCAGGCAAAAAAAATTGATAAACAGGTCGATGAGCTTAAGCAGATGATTATTGAAGAGGATAGCAGTGAATATGAGGTTATCGAGGAAGAAACGATAGTTTCCGATAGCGGAGTAAAAACCGAATTTGTATATGTTAACGGAACAAAGGTACAAAAGAAATTTGCCGGAATTTATGAAAAAAATAATGACTTTGTCGGTTGGCTAAAGATATCTGATACGGAGATCGATTATCCTGTTATGCAGACCTTGGATGATGAGGAATATTATCTTCACAGAGACTTTGATAAGAATTATAACGGTAACGGTACTTTATTCATAGATACTGATGCCAATGTAAATATTCCGAGCGATAATCTTCTTATTTACGGACATAATATGAAAAACGGAAAGATGTTTCATGATATTCTTAAATACGAGGATGAGGAATTTTATAATTCACATAAATATATCGAATTCGATACTATAAACGGTGATGGCAAATACGAAGTTATAGCGGCTTTCAGAACTGAAATCTATGATAAAAATTATACCGGATTTAAGTATTACACTTTCTTTGATGCATCCACATCTGTTGAATTTGATGAATATGTAAATGAATGCAAGCAAAGGACACCATATACTATAGATGCTACAGCTGCTTACGGTGATAAACTTATTACACTTTCTACATGTGCTTATCATTCAGATGAAGGAAGATTTGTCGTTGTGGCAAAAAAGGTTGAATAGGCATTTCTTGACATCAATTGTAAAATGTGATATATTTCGATTTGCTGGCCGGTGTGTCGGAATTGGCAGACGAGGCAGACTCAAAATCTGTTGCGGGCAACCGCGTGCGGGTTCAAGTCCCGCCACCGGCATGAAAAAAGAGGTTCATTTTGAACCTCTTTTTTTATATCAGCGGTAAAAATTTATGCTTTATAACAGTTCAGCCACATCAAGTAAAAGCTTTCTTGTTTTATCCCATCCGAGACATGGGTCTGTTATTGATTTTCCGAAACAATCACCGCCAATCGGTTGGTTACCGTCTTCAAGATAGCTTTCAACCATAACACCCTTTACAAGTCTTTTAATATCATCATTATGTCGGCAGGAGTGAAGTACTTCCTTTACAATACGAGGCTGTTCAGCCCATTTTTTACCGGAATTGTTATGATTGGCATCAACTATACATGCAGGATTTTTTAAATCGAATTTTCCGTATACATCGACAAGTCTTAATAAATCATCATAATGATAATTTGGTACGGTTGTTCCGTATTTATCAAGACCACCTCTTAAAATGCAGTGCGTATAAGGATTTCCCGAAGTTTCTGCCTGATATCCTTTATACATATATACATGACTTGTCTGTCCTGCAAGGCAGGAATTCATCATAACCGTCAAATCACCACTGGTAGGGTTTTTCATGCCTACAGGTACATCAATACCACTTGCGGTAAGTCTGTGAATCTGATCTTCAACGCTTCTTGCACCAATTGCATGATAAGCAATAAGGTCATCAACATAATGGGTGTTTTCGGCATAGAGCATTTCATCTGCCCCTGCCATACCTGTTTCCTTTATGCAACGAAGGTGAAGCTTTCTTATAGCAATAAGTCCTTCGGACATATCAGTTTCCTTGTTTGGATCAGGCTGGTGAACCATTCCCTTATAGCCTGCACCGGTAGTACGTGGTTTTCCTGTGTAAATTCTCGGAATAACAAGAATTTTATCATAAACCTCCTTTTGAAGCTCGGCAAGTCTGTTAAGATATTCCATAACAGGCTCCTCGCTGTCAGCAGAGCAGGGACCGATAACAAATAAGAATTTATCAGAACGTCCATCAAATATTTTTTTGATTTCCTCGTCACGATCTTTTTTAATTTTAGCCAGATTTTCGTCTAAAGGAAGAAGATTTTTTAATTCCTCTTCAGTAGGCAGTTTTTTAACAAGCTTAATACTCATGGTTAAATCTCCTCTTAGGTTTTTTACTTTTTATGCTTTCACAGTTTAACGGATTAAAGTGAAAAAGTCAACCCTTTTATCATATTTTTTTTAAACATTAATATAATATACTAAATATAAAGATAATAAAAGGAAAAAATACATGAAAAAATCTGTAAGATTACTTATTATTTTGCTTTTGACAATTATTTTATCTGTAAATAGTATTGTTACATATGCAGTGGAAACAGATACTTCAACTGTTCAGGAAAATAATGAAGATGTATTGTCGCTTGAGTCAAAATCCGCAATATTAATGGAAGCGGATACCGGAAAGATATTATATGAAAAAAATGCTGATGAAATGTTAAGACCGGCATCCGTTACAAAAATAATGACATTGCTTTTAATATTTGAAGCACTTGATGACGGTAGCATAACACTCGATGATACTGTAACAGTTTCGGAGCATGCTGCATCCATGGGCGGCTCACAATGTTTTTTTGAAGCGGGAGAGGAACAGACTGTAAAGGATATGATAAAGTGTATTGAAGTTGCATCAGGCAATGATGCGGCAGTTGCAATGGCAGAACATATAGCCGGCAGTGAAGAGGTTTTTGTAAAAATGATGAATGAAAGAGCTAAGGAACTTGGTATGAATAATACTAATTTTGTAAATGCCTGCGGACTTGAAGCCGAAAATCACCTTACAACAGCAAGAGATATTGCAACGATGTCAAGAGAACTTATAACAAAGCATCCGGATATAAGGGATTATTCGACTATATGGATGGATTCCATTGTTCACAAAACAAGACGCGGCGAGAGCCAATTTGATCTTGCAAATACCAATAAATTTTTGAATCAATATACAGGTGCTACAGGGCTGAAAACAGGATATACATCTCAGGCAAAGTATTGTATGTCCGCTACAGCAGAAAGAAACGGCATAGAGCTTATAGCCGTTATAATGGGTGCAGATACAAAGGAAATAAGAAACAGTGAAGCGGGAAAGCTTCTTGATTACGGCTTTGCAGGATGCACTTTATATAATGATACGGAAACTCTGCCTGTTGATTTAAAAATACCTGTATTAAACGGTGTTAAGGATTTTATAAGCTATGAACATATAACGGATAATCAGTTCGTTCTCGTTAATCAAAAGCCTGAAATGGTAATAAAGGAAATAATAGTGTATAATAACCTGGAGGCACCTGTTTATAAAGGGGATGTGATAGGTGTTGTTCAGTATTCCTATGACGGAAATCTGATTCATGAGGAATATATTTATGCAGCGGAGGATATAGATAAATTATCATATATGCAAAGCTTAAAGGGTTTATTTAAAAAAGCACTTATGGTAAAATAGTTCCGGAAATAAATGCAATACAGATTTAATTGTTACGGAGGAAAATACTTGAAGATATTTCTATATATATTATTAATTTTAATTATTTTTATTGTTCTGATTGTATTAGAAAGTAAAAGAGAACATAAAAAATTCAGGATTAAAATGTATAACATTTCAAATGAAAAGCTGCCTACCGACTTTAAAAATTCAAAATTTGTTATGATTTCCGATATGCATAATTCATTTTACGGTAAAAACAATGAAAAGGTATTAAATACAATAAAAGATATCAATCCTGATTTTATCGTTATTGCAGGTGATATGCCTGTAGCCAATACGGAAAATGAAACAATAAATTTAAAAACAGCGCAATTTATTACTGATCTGGCTGATATTTCGGATATTTATTACGGCTTTGGCAATCATGAAGAAAGAATGATGGAAAAGGAACTGCTGAAGGATTCTTGG
The DNA here is from genome assembly GCA_937915975.1 of uncultured Lachnospiraceae bacterium. GTDB lineage: Bacteria > Bacillota > Clostridia > Lachnospirales > Lachnospiraceae > Coprococcus_C. The sequence continues at coordinate 10,792 of CALGGL010000095.1, forward strand.
GAAAAGTATTATGATGTTATAAAAACGTATAAAGGCAGCCATAATATTTACTGTATGAATAACAATATGCTTAGGATTTATAAGGATAAAAGCTTTATTAATATTTTCGGATTAAATCTTGAACTCAAATTTTATCAGCGTTTTTCAAACGAAAAGCTTGAAGCTGATGAGATAATCGAAAAGGTTGGAGAACCGGATAAAGCCCTATATAATATAATTATAGCTCACAATCCCGATTATTTTGAAAGCTACGTCGGTTGGGGAGCGGATCTGATTCTGTCAGGTCACGTTCACGGAGGTATGGTAAGACTGCCGTTTATAGGTGGGGTTATTTCACCTAAGCCGAGATTGTTTCCGCATTTTGATTATGGAAAATACGAAAAAGATAAATCGATTATGCTGTTGTCAAACGGTCTCGGTTCACATTCGATAAAGCTTAGAATAAATAATATTCCCGAGATAGTTGTTATACAGTTTGAATAAATACTATATAATGTGTATGATAAAACAAAAATATACAATAAAATGTATTTTGTTGTATATTTGTATTGAAAAAATATCTGATTTAATATATATTATTTTCATTGACTGATTTGATTATACATAAATAACAAATTACGAAAGGATAATTTGTAAGATGTAAAGCTTACGAATATAAAAGATATGGGAAAACTCGTAGATGAAAAAACAAAAGAAGAACAGCTTAAAGAAAAGGTTATGAATGAGGTATTGGAAGAAATCAATGAAGGTAAGAAAAGCTCGGAGGATGACAGCATAAAAAAGGATAATTCAGAGGATACAGAGGAAAAATCCGAGTCTGATTCAGAGGATACAGAGGAAAAATCCGAGTCTGATTCAGAGGATAAGGATAATAAAAATACTGAGGACTCCGAAGATAAGATTTCTCTTATTCCTTATGTTGATCCTACAGTCGATGCATATAAGAAAAAGAAAAAGAAGCATAAAAAGGCTTTGATTATTTCCCTGATATCATTATGTATAATTTATCTGGCGGGTGTTATATATTGTTCCAATTTTTTTGTCGGAAAATCCAAAATAAACGGTTTTGATGTTTCGTATAAGAGTATTAAGGAGGCGGACAGGCTTATTCAATCTGATGCTGACAGATATTCTCTTACAGCCGATTTCAGAGACGGAAGTACAAAGCTTTATCCTGAGGATATAGATGCAAAGATTGAGCTTAAAAAAAGTGTTAAGGATATAAAGAAAAATCAAAATCCATTCCTTTGGTTTGTATATTTCTTTGAAGACAGTGATTACAGTGTTGATTATAAATGTGTTTATGATGAAGAAAGACTTTCCGACTATGTAAAGAGTCTATCATATCTTGATAGAGATAATATGCTTGAACCGAAAAATGCATATGTTAGACTTGAGGACGGAGAAGCAAAGCTTATAGAGGAAACCAAAGGAACGGTACTTGATGAAGCAGCTGTTATAAATGCTTTTGAATCCGCTCTTAATAATTTTGAATCAGAGTTGGATATTGATAAAGCGGGATGTTATGAAACAGCAGCAATAACCACTGAATCCGAATCCATTAAAAAAACATTGAAAAATGCTGAGGAATATCTTGATATAAAGGCACAGTACAATTTTGCGGGATATATCTATCAGATTCCCAAAGAGGATTTAACTACAATGGCTTATATTGACGGTAACGGAAATGTCAGTATAAGTGAGACCAATGTTAAGCTTTATGCGCAAAAATTTGCAGATCAGTTTACTACTTATCATAAGGATAGAGAATTTTATACGCATGACGGAAAGCATATACTTGTAAGCGGTGGATATTATGGTTGGCAGATAGACGGAGAAGCTGAGGGTGAAGAACTTTATGAGCTTATAAAAAAGAAAAGAGATTTTGTTAAAGATCCGGTATGTACAATTACCGGTTACACTCTGTGTGATTTAAATGATATCGGTAATAATTATGTTGAAATCGATTTAACGGATCAGCATGTTTATATAATAAGAGACGGAAAGGTCGTTTATGATTCTTTGTGTGTTTCCGGTAATGAAAGCAGAGGAATGGGAACTCCGGGTGGAGTTTATCCTATAACTTATACCCAGAGAAATGCAATTTTAAGAGGTCCGGGATACGAGACACCGGTTGCATACTGGATGCCTTTTAACGGTGGTATAGGTATGCATGATGCTACGTGGAAATCAAAGTTCGGAGAGGATTATTACAAATATGACGGTTCGCATGGATGTATAAATCTTCCTTTAAATGCGGCAGCCGAAATATTTGAATTGGTTGAAAAGGATATGCCGGTAGTTTGTTACTGGGAGGATGAGGTGACTTATCTGAATTGATAATATTATCGGATATTGAAACTATAATTTATATTTAAAAACAGATATATATTTGTGAGGTTTAAAGGGTGACAGAAGCAGAAAAAAAATTACGAAATGCATATGACAGCATTATTTACAAAATAAAATACGAACCTGATATAGCACTTATACTTGGTTCGGGTCTTGGGGATTTTGCGGATAGTATAGAAGAAAAAACCATTATAGATTATAAAGATATTCCGGATTTTCCGGTTTCTACCGTATCGGGACATGCCGGAAGGTTTATAATCGGAAAACTATATGATAAAAAGATTATTGCTATGCAGGGCAGAGTTCATTATTATGAAGGTTATTCCATGGATAAGGTGGTTATGCCTATAAGGCTTATGAAGCTTTTGGGAGCCAAAACACTTATTCTTACCAATGCTGCCGGAGGAATAAATGAAAAGTTTTCACCGGGAACATTTATGGCAATTAACGACCATATAACTTCCTTTGTTCCTTCTCCGCTTATCGGTGAAAATCCCGAAACACTCGGTGAAAGATTTCCTGATATGTCTGAGGTCTACGATAAGGAGTTAATCGGACTTTTACATAGTACGTCTGATGAACTTGATATTGATTTAAAGGATGGCATATACCTTCAGACTACCGGACCAAATTATGAAACTCCTGCGGAGATAAATATGTATAAAGCCTTGGGTGCGGATGCTGTTGGTATGAGTACCGCATGTGAAGCAATGGCTGCAAAACATATGGGAATGAGGATAGCAGGTATTTCCTGTATCACAAATATGGCTGCGGGAATAAGTAAAACGGCACTCAATCACAATGAGGTTAAGGAAACTGCCGCACTTATTTCCGATAAATTTACTAAGCTGGTTAAGGAGTTTATCAAAAAGATATAATGAATAAAGAATTATTTAAAAAATTGATTGAAAGCAGAATAGTTATCCTTGACGGAGCCACGGGAACAAATCTTTTTGAGAAAGGTATGCCTATGGGCGTTTGCCCTGAACAATGGATTTTAGAGCATCCTGATGTTTTGCTTAATCTTCAGAGAAGCTATATAAAAGCAGGAAGCAATATTTTGCTTGCTCCTACATTTACGGGTAACAGAATTAAGCTTGCGGAATACGGGCTGGCTGATAAAATCGTCGAGATTAATACCGAACTGGTCAAGCTATCAAAAAAGGCATGCTCTCTGGAGGGCATGAGAGGCTATGTTGCCGGCGACCTTACGATGACCGGAAAACAGATTATGCCTATAGGAGATATGGAATTCGAGGAGCTTGTTGATGTATATAAGGAACAGGCGGAAATTCTTTATAAAGCCGGAGTTGATCTTTTTATTGTTGAGACGATGATGAGCTTAGCCGAATCAAGGGCGGCGGTTATTGCCATAAAAGAGGTATGTGATCTTCCTATTATGGTAAGTCTAAGCTTCAATGAAGACGGAAAAACATTATTTGGTGCAACACCTGAGGCAGCTATTGTAGTTCTTCAATCTTTAGGCGCTGATGCTGTCGGAATAAATTGTTCAACAGGTCCTGCGGAAATGGTGCCTTTCATAAAGCGTATGCTAAAGTATGCAAAGGTTCCCGTATTTGCGAAGCCAAATAACGGACTACCTGAGTTTATAGACGGTAAAACCGTATATCCGATGACGCCTTCGGAATTTTCGGAATACGGAAGAGAATTGGTTGAAGCAGGTGTAAGACTGGTAGGCGGATGCTGCGGATCGACTCCGAAGCACATAGAGGCTCTTACGAGAGCTGTAAGAAATATAGATGTTTATCTTACGGAAGAGGACGTTGCAAAGGCAAAAGGTGTTCTTGCCAGTGAGAGCAGGATATGCGAGCTTGATATTGACGGAAGATTTCTTGTAATAGGAGAAAGAATTAATCCTACAGGAAAGAAAAAGCTTCAGGAGGAGCTCAGGGCAGGTAAGCTTGATATGGTTTCCGATATGGCGGAAAGTCAGACAGAGCATGGTGCAGATATACTTGATATAAATATGGGCACAAACGGAATTGATGAGTTAGATATGATGAAGAAAGCCATTTATTCCGTAATTAGCGTGACAGACCTTCCGCTTTGTATAGATTCAAGTCATATAGAGGTTATAGAGGCGGCGTTACGAATATATCCGGGACGTGCACTTATTAATTCCATTTCCTATGAAGAAAAGAAATGCAGACCTCTTATGAGGATTGCGGCAAAATACGGGGCTATGTGTATATTGCTTCCGCTTTCCGATAAGGGACTTCCCGAAAGTCTTGAGGAAAAAAAGGAGATTATAGATAAGCTTCTTGCTGTTGCTGATGAAGAGGGAGTCTCAAGGGATAATATAGTAATCGACGGGCTTGTATCCACGGTAGGTGCCAATAAAAATGCCGCTGTTGAGACACTTGCGACTATTGAGTATTGTAAAAAGGAATTGGGACTTCCGACAGTTTGCGGTCTTTCCAATATATCCTTCGGTCTTCCGGAAAGAATAAATATTAATACGGCATTTCTTACAATGGCTATTGAAAAAGGTCTTACAATGGCAATATGCAATCCTGAGCAATCCCAGCTTATGAATGCAGCTCTTGCATCGGATTTACTTTTGGCTAAGGATGAATCCGATAACAGATATGTTGAAAATGTAGTTGCCGTTACCAATACAGCAGTCAGTGATAATAAAAAAAAAGCGGGAAGCCTTGAGGGCAGTAAGGTCTATATAGATGTTGTAAAAGGCAATAAGGATGCAATTATCGATGATGTAAAAAAAGCTCTTGAGGAGGGAGCCAAACCAAAGGAAATAATAGATAACGATCTTATACCTGCGGTAAACAAGGTAGGAGAATTATTTGAACAAAAGAAATATTTTCTTCCGCAGCTTATAGCAGGTGCAACAGCGATGGATATGGCAATTAATTATATAACACCTCTTCTCGGCGAAAGCAAGGGACCGAGTAAGGAAACGGTGATTATGGCTACGGTGGAAGGCGATATCCATGACATCGGAAAAAATCTGGTTTGTCTTATGCTGAGAAATTACGGATATAATGTAATTGATCTCGGAAAAGATGTGCCTTTGGATGTGATAATTAAGGCAGCAAAGGAAAATAATGCTTCTGTTATCGGGCTTTCGGCTCTTATGACAACAACTATGATGAAAATGAAGGATGTAGTTGATTATGTCAGAAAAAACAAGCTTAGCTATAAGGTAATAATCGGCGGTGCGGTTGTAAGTCAAAATTTTGCCGATGAAATCGGTGCCGACGGTTATTCAAAAGATGCAAACGAAGCAGTTAAGTTGGTTGAGAAACTATTGACAGACAAGGCTTAAATGGTTAAAATAAGCTTTATGGACAAAATGATAAATTTGATTTATTAGTTGAAAGGTGGATTTGTAACATGAAAAAAATGGTATTATCTTTATTAGTTGATAACACCTCCGGAGTTTTAAGCAGAGTAGCCGGATTATTTAGCAGAAGGGGATATAATATTGACAGTCTGTCAGTAGGTGTGACAGAGGATCCTCAATTTTCAAGAATGACGGTAGCTGTAAGCGGCGATGACAGAATTCTTAATCAGATAGAAAAACAGCTCTTAAAGCTCGAAGACGTCAAATCCATTACACAGCTTAAGGATGGCGAGTCGGTATGCAGAGAGCTTCTTCTTGCCAAGATAAATGTTAACTCAGAGCAAAGACAGCAGATTATATCACTTGCGGATGTTTTCAGAGCAAAGGTGGTTGATGTATCTGTTGATTCTGTTATGATTGAGATAACAGGAAATGTCAGTAAGATTGAAGCATTTATTACCTTGCTTGACGGCTTTGAAATAGGTGAGATGGTAAGAACAGGTCTTACCGGACTTACAAGAGGAAAAAATTAAATAAAGGTCATTACTTACTTTTAAAAGTAATAACATATATATTTTTATTTATTAAGGAGGAAATAAAAAAATGGCAGCAAGAATTTTTTATCAGGAGGATTGTAATTTATCATTACTTGACGGTAAGACTATTGCAATCATTGGTTACGGCAGCCAGGGACATGCTCATGCATTAAACCTTAAGGAGTCAGGCTGTAATGTCATTATAGGTCTTTATGAAGGAAGTAAATCATGGGCTAAGGCAGAGGCTCAGGGATTTAAGGTATATACAGCAGCCGAGGCTGCAAAGCAGGCTGATATCATTATGATTCTTATTAATGATGAGCTTCAGGCTAAGCTTTACAAGGAGGATATTGAGCCAAATCTTGAGGCAGGTAATATGCTTATGTTTGCTCACGGTTTCAATATTCACTTCAATCAGATAGTTCCACCTAAGGATGTTGATGTTACTATGATAGCTCCAAAGGCTCCGGGACACACTGTTCGTTCAGAGTATCAGGAGGGTAAGGGTACTCCTTGTCTTGTAGCTGTATATCAGGATGCAACAGGTAAGGCACTTGACCTTGCACTTGCATATGGTCTTGGTATCGGTGGAGCAAGAGCAGGTGTTCTTGAAACTACTTTCAGAACAGAAACCGAGACTGACCTCTTTGGTGAGCAGGCTGTTCTTTGCGGTGGTGTATGTGCACTTATGCAGGCAGGTTTTGAAACCTTATGCGAGGCAGGCTATGATCCGAGAAACGCATACTTTGAGTGTGTACATGAGATGAAGCTTATTGTAGACCTTATCTACCAGTCAGGTTTTGCAGGAATGAGATATTCTATTTCAAATACTGCTGAGTATGGTGATTATATAACCGGACCAAAGATTATTACTGATGAGACTAAGAAGACTATGAAGAAGATTCTTAAGGACATTCAGGATGGTACCTTTGCTAAGGACTTCTTACTTGATATGTCTTCCGCAGGCGGACAGGCTCATTTCAAGGCATTAAGAAAGCTTGCATCCGAGCATCCTGTTGAGAAGGTTGGCGAGGAAGTACGTAAGTTATACAGCTGGAATGATGAAGCAGGAAAGCTTATTAATAACTAAGATTTATATTATTAAGAACCTGGATAAACTATGTCCGGGTTCTTTTTTGCTTAGGCTGTATATAAAATGTGCTTAGCATGGCGTTAAGTGGCAACGTGCCATGCGAGAACATATTTATATACAGCCTGAGAAAAAAAGAAGGAGAAATCTTATGACTTGTTTGGAAGCACAATCGAATATAATGGCATTTATAGACGGAAAGCTTTCCGATACGGAAGTCGTAGATTTTGTCCGCCATATGCAAAGCTGTAAGAATTGTTCTGAGGAGCTTGAGATATACTATACTTTAATAGTAGGTATGAGAAAGCTTGACAATAATGAGGACCTTCCGCAAAATTTTAAAATGCTCCTTAATGAGGATCTTGATAAAGCAAAGGGAAAGGTTCAAAAAGCAAAGAGGTTCAAGATTTCTACGTTTAGTGTTTTCTTTATCGTATTTGTTATAGTATTATTCTTATTTTACGGAAGAATACTTCAAAAGGTTCACAGAATAGAACAGGATACATTAAAAGAAAGACAGGGAAATTTTTATTTTTTGGATAGCTTCAGAGATTACCTGTCTTTTGAAGATGAGGATATAATTGTATATCAAAAAGATAAATATACCTATAAAGAAAAATCGGTTTACGAAAAAATTCGAAGCTATAATATCACTCACAATTATGATCCTTTTGAGGATGAAAAGGAGGATTTAACCGAATGAACAAGCTTTTACTGATAGACGGAAACAGTATTCTAAACAGGGCGTTTTACGGTCTTCCGGATCTTACTGCAAGTGACGGAAGGCATACCAATGCCGTGCTTGGTTTTTTAAATATAATATTAAAGGTTATTGATGAGGAAAAGGCAACGCATGTGTGTGTAGCCTTTGACGTAAAGGAGCCTACATTCAGACATAAAATGTATAGTGAATATAAAGGAACGAGACATGCTATGCCGGATGAATTAAGGGAACAGGTTCCTTTGATAAAAGAAGTGCTTAAAAGTATGAATATTTTTACCATATCAAAAGCGGGTTATGAAGCTGATGATATTCTGTCATGCGCTGATACAGCAAATCCCATAACCATCGGTAAGATTGTGCGCCGTCCGCCCCCCACCAGTACCAGCCGCCCCCGGCTTCCGGAAGCGGTCTCCAGAGTACCGGAATTTCTTTATCAGACAAGCGTTTCAGTGCTTCGGAAACGCTGTCAATATCGCGCAGAATCGCGGCGCATTCTTCAGAAATCTGATTGTTTTCCAGTGCGGAAGCAATTTCCTGTTCGCTCATGAGCGCGAGTTCTGAAAGATTCATTTCCGGAATCGTATCGGAAAGCGAAAAATCTGTTTCGTCCGCCCAGATACTCGAAATTCCTGACGGTGCATCCCAGTTCCAGCACAATCCGACAATTCCGCCCAGAGCTGACCACTTTTCACATGCGCCGATAA
>CALGGL010000096.1 GCA_937915975.1 uncultured Lachnospiraceae bacterium
GTGCTCTTCCGATCTCCAGAGCCTGCTCGAGGAGGTTTTTGTCAACCTCTTCTTCAATATCCTTATATATTACATCATCATCCGTTCCGAGAATGTCCGATAATAAAAGCTCGTTGCCGTCCCAGTCCACATTTAACGGTTCGTCTATGGATACCTCTATTTTGGTTCTTGAGCTTCGCCGTAAGTGCATAAGTATTTCATTTTCAATACATCTGGATGCATATGTGGCAAGCTTAATATTTTTATCTGTTTTAAAGGTATTAATAGCTTTTATAAGACCTATTGTACCGATTGAGATAAGGTCTTCAACACCTACTCCCGTATTATCGAATTTTTTTGCTATATAGACTACCAGACGCAGGTTGTGTTCAATAAGAGTTTTCTTTACACCGGAATCATCATCCTCACTTAATTTTTCCAACATTTCCGCCTCCTCCTCGGGTGATAGCGGAGGAGGAAGAATTTCGGCACCACCTATATAATGAACTTCATTTTTGGGAAATAATATAAAATTTGCAAAGCTTTTTATGTTAAAGCTGAATTTATTATTACTGATTACACTAATCATTTGAATTTCTCCTCTCTGTCAGCTTTCGATTTTCTCGTTCAAAAGAACCTGAAAATCATTTTTTAATTTATATCTGCTTATTCCGCAGGATACATTTTTAATCCTTCTTCCTTCGTCTTTAAATATCAGATCATCAAGAATAAACACAGGCATTATTTCACATACGGAATTAATCGTAGAATACGGCACGGGATATAAGGATATACCGGAGACTTCATTAAATTCTTCATAATTCATATATCCGCTTTTCATATATTCCGATACAAATAGATAAGCTTTTTCACTTATAAGCTTTTTCATAAACCGATAATCAATTATTATTACCGGTTTATTGGTGTATGGATTAATAAGGGTATTTCCCGTGTCCTGATAACCTGTAACATATATTTTATTATTTGCTTTTTTTAATATAAGCTTATGGTATCTGCCTGAATATTTATGACCTAATATTCTTGTTCCAAGGCAAAAAAGCAAGATACCAATCATAAGCGATATTAGTATATGAGCTAAGGATGATTTTTCACCTCCCGTAAAGACATTAATAATTCCATAGATAAGAAGCATTGAAATTATTACACTTAAATTGCTTTTTATAAGCTCACGAAGAGTGCCTGCTTTGAAGTACATACAGGTCATAATAATGTAGGTTATGGCATAAAATATTGGAAGGAGTAAGTTTCCCAAAAATAGGATATATATTATATCCGTTATTATGCCGGTTATTAATGACCATATAAGAAGTCTCTTGATTTTTATACGGATATGCATAAGCTTAGAAGCTATAGTTAAGACGAAGACATTAATTAAAAAGCTCCAAAAAATCATTATATCCGCATATACTATGTAATCCATTCAAACCTCCGTCGTTTCTTAAATCGGATTATAGTCTTTTGAAATTTGAAAAAATGTCGGACTGTGTATGAGTTTTTCCGATATTAGTGACATTTTTTGACATTATTAAAGCGGGAGAGTTATGTGATGTTAAATAAAGAAAAGGTAAGTACGGAACTTAATCTTGCACTTGAAATTCCTTATGAAATGCGAACCAGGGCATTGGATTTAAATGAAGGATTTTATCCTTTGTATGATGAATGGGAGCTTATTATAAGGTATTTCGGTTCACTTGATGAGATAAGCAGAGCATTGGGCTTTACATATATTGAGCTTTTTAACGGCTATGCAATAATCAGGATTACGCAGGATAAGATTGATTTATTATCAAATTATCCACAGATAATTTTTATTGAAAAACCGAAGGCTGTTTATTTTGAACAGACAGATGCCCGGGAGCTTGCCGGTAATACATCGGATATAGGCTTACCGAGCGGATATAATGCCTCTTGCTTTAATCTTTTAAATAACAGTGAGCCGTATCTTAAGGGAAAGGGCGTACTCGTTGCCGTGATTGATTCAGGAGATCGGAAGAGCGTCGTGTAGGGAAAG
>CALGGL010000097.1 GCA_937915975.1 uncultured Lachnospiraceae bacterium
CTACACGACGCTCTTCCGATCTCTAAGCTTAATAAGGCGATAAGAACCACAATGCTTATCATAATCCCATCAGCCATAGGAATGGCTGTGCTTGCCAATCCTATAATGCAGCTTTTGTTTAGCGGAACCGATGCAAGAGCAGGCTATGCACTTGCGGGCGGATGTGTTTCGATTGTATTTTATGCGCTTTCAACTGTTACCAACGGTGTGCTTCAGGCGATAGGTAAGGTATCGGACCCGGTTAAAAATGCAGCGATAACTCTTGTGATTCATCTGGCTTTTGTAATAATCGGATTAAATGTGTTAAGTGCTTCATATAGTCTTGCAATACTTGTAGGAGGCTCTGTTGTTTACTCCTTCTTTATGGTTATGTTTAATGCACACTCTATATATAAGCACCTTGGATATAAATCCAATATGGACATTATCTTTTTAAGACCTGCGGTTGCGGCAGCTATAATGGGTGTAGCAGCAATCGGATTATATAAGCTTATATATCATATATTTATTATAAATATGCCGGGAAGAACCGTCGTTGCCAATGCATTTGGACTGCTTATATCCATACTTATTGCAATGATGATTTATGCATTTTTGATGCTTCGTATAGGTGGCTATACCGAGGAGGAGCTGCTTGATATGCCGAAGGGTGCTGCCATAGTTAAGGTGGCTAAGAAGTTAAAGCTTTTAAAATAATCAGATATAACTAAAAGCTATAAGAAGTTATATAAAATATATATTTTTCAAAGAGGTGAACTTAATGTATTATGTCCCTGACGGAACCGTAAAATGCGGATATTATGAATGTCCGAAATGCAATGAAAGATTTCTTGATATTTCAACTGAGGATAGTATTCCCTGCCCTTATTGTGAAGAAGATATTGATTTGGAGATTGGACCGGACGAGGATATGAATAATCTTGGTTCAAAAGCTAAGCTTATCAATATTGTTGAGGGAAAGGAAGAGGTTGAGAAAATGGATGCGCTTCTTTCACTTGCGATAACGGGAGGGAATTATGACTGGATTTAGAGCATACATAATAATCGCATAATTATAAAATTAACTAAATGGAGGTATACACTTATGAAAAGAATTTTGACAATACAGGATATCTCATGCCTTGGAAGATGTTCACTTACGGTTGCACTTCCAATTATCTCGGCTATGGGTGTTGAAACCTGTATCATACCGACAGCAGTGCTTTCGACACACACCATGTTCAACAATTTTACATTTAAGGATTTGCAGGATCAAATTGAACCGATAACCGATCACTGGGTAGATGAGAAAATTGAATTTGACGCTATCTATACAGGATATCTTGGCTCTGCAGAGCAGATAGATATAGTTGCACATGTTTTTGATAAGTTTAAAACAGACAGCAATCTTATTATAGTAGATCCGGCTATGGCAGATAACGGAAAGCTTTATCCTGCATTTGACGAAGCATTTGCAAAGAAGATGGCAGGTTTATGTGGTAAAGCCGATATAATAGTTCCAAATCTTACTGAGGCAGCCTTTATGACAGGAAAGGAATACAGGGAGACTCAGGATGAGGCTTATATTAAGGATATGCTTTTGGCACTTTCCGGGCTTGGCGCACGTATAAGTGTACTTACAGGTGTGATGCTTGAAGAGGGTAAGATAGGTGTAATGGGTTATGACAGTGAGACCAAGGAATTCTTCCATTATTACAATACCTTATATCCTTTATTCTCACATGGAACAGGCGATGTATTTGCAAGTACCTGTGTAGGTGCACTTATGAATGGAAAGAGTATTCCGGAGAGCTTTGCGGTTGCAGTTGATTATACCGGTCAAACCATAAAGGAGACTATGGAGGATGAAACAAAGAAGGACTATGGTGTAAGCTTTGAGCTTGCCATACCATATCTCCTTGACAGACTTAAGAAAAATGTTTTAGATTAATTATATAAAAACGGTTAAATTATACTCAGTTAAAATTATACGATAAAATTTCAGAGGAAAGTCTGAGGGTAGATAATATTTATGAAATTAGTATCATGGAATGTAAATGGTTTAAGAGCGGTTATGTCCAAGAATTTTATGGAGGAGTTTGACAAGCTGGATGCGGATATATTCTGTTTGCAGGAAACCAAGCTTCAGGAAGGACAGATTGACTGGAATAAGGAAGGCTATTTTGATTATTGGAATTATGCCGAGAAAAAAGGATATTCCGGAACTGCTATATTTACAAAGCATAAGCCTATTGACGTTACATACGGAATCGGTGTAGAGGAACACGATAAGGAAGGTCGTGTTATCACACTTGAGTATGACAGCTTTTATATGATAGTTGTATATACTCCTAATTCACAAAATGAATTAAAGAGGCTTGATTATCGTATGACATGGGAAGATGCATTCAGAGATTATCTTAATGCTTTAAAAGTCAAAAAATCTGTAATAGTATGCGGCGATATGAATGTAGCCCATAGGGAAATAGACCTTAAAAATCCAAAGACCAATCATCACAATGCGGGCTTTACGGATGAGGAAAGGGGCAAGATGACCGAGCTTCTTAAAGCCCGCATTGTGATGATTG
>CALGGL010000098.1 GCA_937915975.1 uncultured Lachnospiraceae bacterium
AGCTTATCGGTCTTTTCGTACATACTCTTATATAAATCATCTATTTCACCCGGATTTTTCATATCTTTGGTATCAAGGGTGAATTTTTTGTTTATTCCTCCGGATAAAACCTTATTATATTCTTCGGAAGTAAAAAACTGTTTAATCTCACTTTGATTAAAGCTTTCCGGATTTTCCTTAAAAGCATCTCCCAAAGCTTTATTGATATTATTAAGCAGCTGCAAAGGAGATTTTGATTCATTTGCAATATTTTTAAGTGTTTCATCATCCATACCGAGCTTGGAAAGACTTTCATAAACTCCCTTTAAAGTTTCGGAATCTATTCCAAGCTTTTCTGATGACTTTGAAACATCTATCCCCTTACTTAAAAGAGAATCTATAACCGCTTCATTTGAAGTATCTTTTGTTCCGTTTAATGCGTCAGATTGTGCAGTCTGATTAATCAAGCCTTCAATATTTGCACTGCTTTGATTACCCTGATTGATATTATCTGCCGTATCTGTCACGGCTTCTGCTTCATTCAAAAGAGCTGATATATTTTCCATATCCTCCGAATCGGAAAGGGCTCCGAGTAAAGTGTCATTAAAATCAAGCATCTGCATTATATTGTCATTTGAAAGCCCGGCCTGATTATCCTGACCGATACTGTTTAATACCTCAGTTGAAAACTCCGTAATCGAACTGTTGATATTATTTATATCGTTATAAAGCTGATGATTATTTGAAACATAATCGTTATACTGACTTATGCTTGTTTCATTTACCGGAAGTCCGAGTTTATTAAGATTAACAAGAGTATCGATTGGAGCATCGGGATATTTATATGACTGCTGCATGATTTTTTGCATACTACCCTTATCAACAGGCATACTGTTATTCATAAGACTTTCGGCAATCATATAATTTTTTTCCGACGGAGATAAATTGTTTTGTTCAAGAACATTAAAAATGGCATTGTCCTTCATAAGCCCCGCATCATTATTAAAAGGCTTAATCAAAACATTGCTGCCATTGTTTTCTTTAATTAAAAATGATAATGAATCACCGATATTTAGATTTACCGCTTCTGCCATACGGGCATTGAGCGTGGTATTGTTATCAAGTAATATACTTACCTGATTATTGGTTATATCAAGAATACGACCGTTAAAGGTCTGACCTTCACTCGCTGTGCTTATAAGCGCATTGGCAGATACCTCACCCGCAGAACCTGTCTGTGTGGTCTGCTGCGCAGTATCCTGATTCTGTACATTTTGAGTTCCCTGTCCTCCCGCAGGACGGACATTGGATATATTTATATTATAACCTGAATCAGCTATATTCATCTGCCCCTCCGTAACCGAATATGTATACTATACAAAATTCTTAATAAAAGTCCTTCTGTGAATAGGTGACGGGCCATACTTTTTTATTGCTTCAATATGCTTTGCGGATCCGTATCCCACATTATCGGCAAAGCCGTACTCCGGATATATACTGTCATACTTCTCCATAATTCTGTCTCTGGTTACCTTTGCAATTATGCTTGCTGCAGCTATTGATGCAGATAATGTATCCCCTTTTATTATCGGCACCTGATGTATGTTTACATTAGGTATTTTTACAGCATCATTGAGCAAAATATCAGGCTTAACCTTAAGAGCAAACTTACTCAATATTTTTCGATAGCCGAAATTTTTTCAGGCGGAAATGAAATACAGGAACTCGAAATACATTGCGAAAATCTTGAAGACAACATGAAGCTTGTCAAGTTCATGATGGAGGCGGACACTGAATAACATAGTGGAAAAAAGATTATTAACTTTAAAATCTGGCTACTTTTATCCCGTTCCTAAATGTAATTCTTTAGTGTTTTCTTTTACTTTTAATCCGGTTGATAAATTTGAAGATATAGTTCATCCAACAAATACTGAGACAAGAGAAATGTTTGAAGCAAAAATTTT
>CALGGL010000099.1 GCA_937915975.1 uncultured Lachnospiraceae bacterium
GCTTTGATACTGCCAGATAGAACCCCTTCCCGAAATCTTTATAATTTCTGCCAAAAGAAACATCAATTTTTTTTATATCATATATAGTTCCATGATAAAGTATGTCCCTATATTTGTGAAACATAATCATCAATCTCCTTTACCATCTCATCATCAGTCATACTATCAAAAATATCAGGACATTCAGAAATATAATTTATAATATCATATTTTTTATCAAGTTCTAAAAAATCTTTTTCATCAATTTTGTGAACCTTTTTATAGTTTTCAATTATATAGAACATTAAAAAAATAGTGTTATTTAGTCTTAAATCAGTCATTTAAATCACCAACCCTAATATTATATTTGTTTTAATGATAACTTAATGATAATTCTATTTCAAGATAAATTTTTTATAATATATTCTACACGATAAAAAGCGGGCTATAACTTTTTTGTCAGTCATTCTGTTTTAATAATAATTGTTATTTTAATTACTTAATGGTAAATATTTTTTAGTTAAACTCATGTCCGATACAATAATATAGTCTCCACTACTCCCATCAACATTAAAATCATAAACAAATTCTAAAGTAAGTTTATATACATCTGTTATGTTTGTATTTACTTCAACAGGTAAATCTCCCCCTGATATAGTTTCAGTTGAATAAACTAAAATATCGTCTCCGTAAATATTTAATTTAAACTTACTTGGAGTGTTTTTGTTTTTTTCTGCAATAAAAAATGTACAGCAAAATGTGTCGTATTTACCATCTAAAGAATAGTCAATTAATCCAGTTCCATGACCATTAGGAAAGCCATTGGTAGTTCTTAATAATATTCCTGCATCGTATTTCTTACCTAAATTATCAGTTACATTATTAAAAACACCAAATTTACAATAATCTAACCACCAATAACGCCATCCCATTGATTCATCTCTATAAGTTGTATAAATATCTGTATATAAATAATTAGAGTAATCATTACCATCAAATATAAGAGGACGAAAACTATCTATACGTTTTTCTTCTTCTATAATAGCACTATTATTAGAAATGTTTCTTTTAGGTTCTTTTAATAATTCTAATGCTGCATCATACTTTCCTTCAGCAAGCTGTTCTTCAGCTGCAGTAATTGCAGCATTAGACCAATCATATTCCACACTTTCGATTATAACATTATATGAATCATCACCTGTCATATTATACAACTTCTGATAATCATTAATAGCAGTGCTATAATCACCGTTATTATAATTATTTTTTGCAGATTCTTCCAATGTTTTTATTTGTTCTTCATAAAACAATTCTTGATCTTCTTCAATTTCAGTAATTAATTTATCTATATCATCAGTACTATCCGGTATAATTTGTTTCGCTTGCTCACAAAGATTAAGGGCTAACTCATAATCATTATTAGCAATATATTTTTTAACTAAACCGCTAACACTATCCAAGTATTTTTGCTTAGATTCCGAAAGGTACGTTTGTGCATTTTGATAGTTTATATCATCTTCCGATACAGAAGAATATAACGAAATCGCCTCATCATATTTTTCGGATTGCATACATTCTTGAGCTGAAGCATAAGCTATCTTGGAATCATTAAGTTTATCTAAACGCGTTATTGCTGAGTTTCTATATTGTATCAGCGAATCTCTTTCATGGCAGTTAATATTATTTAATGAATATATTGCTTTATTATAATCTATTTCATTCATATTAAATTGTTCAACGACATAGTCAATGTCTTTTTTTGCGTTATTATTTTGAATAAAAAAAACTACAATTACCGATACAATAATAAGTACTATAGCAGCAGAAGATAGCATAATTATTCTTTTTATAGGTAAATCATCTTTATTGTATTTATTAAAATTATTCTGGTTAAAGCCTTTAATTTTTGATTTATTATTAGAATTATCATCTGTATTTTTATATTGAATATTTTCTTCCACTACATCTCTTTTATTATTATTTTCTTGTTTTGCTCCACAAAACTCACAAAATTGTGAATTATTTCCAATTTGTTTTCCACAACTATTGCAATACATATTTTTTCTCCTCTTCTCTTTTTGTTATACATCTTCTATAAAACGAATATATATTGTTATATTCGTTTTTTAGAAGATATTCAAGTAAAAAGAGTGATTTTATTATATTAATTAATAGACATTATTAATAATGAGGAATTAAAAATGATAGATTATTCACCATTTTGGGAAACATTACAAAATTCAAAAGAAAACTGGTATACACTTACTAATAAACATAATATGTCACATAGTACTCTTCATAGATTAAAACATAACAAAGATGTTTCTACCAAAACATTAAATGATTTATGTCGTATATTACACTGTCAAATATCCGATTTAGTTCAATATATTCCTAATGAAAACGATCAAAAATTATAGCCGCCTGTCGCAGCATAAAGTATGGTTTAGTATTATGAGGCAACGTGAGCCCGATTTGCGTTAAATCAGAAGCGAAAATTGAAAAAATCCGCTATAAAATCGATATGTTTGAGCGTAGCGAGTTTATCGATTTTATGCGGATTTTAAAATTTTGAGCTTACTGATTTAGCAAATTGATGGCGAGTTGCCTCATAATACTAAACCATACTATGCTGCGACAGGCGACTTATAAAATTACTTTCCTGCCATCTGAGCAGCAACCTCTGCTGCAAAGTCTTCATTCTTCTTCTCAAGACCTTCGCCGGTTTCAAAACGTACAAAGCTCTTAAGTGAAAGTGAGCATCCGTTAGCCTTGGCAACCTGCTCAACATACTTAGCAACAGTTTCCTTATTTTCAGCCTTAACATACTCCTGCTCTAAGAGACAAATCTCCTTAAGCTCCTTGTTAAGACGACCCATTAACATCTTCTCAATGATATTATCAGGCTTATTTGCATTCTTAGGATCATTCTTTGCCTGCTCCTTAAGAATCTTCATTTCATTATCCTTGTAATCCTGTGGTACATCATCTGAGCTTAAGTACTTAGGATTCATAGCTGCAACCTGCATAGCTACATTCTTTAAGCACTCTTCTATTGCAGCACCTGAACCATCAGTTGATGCTTCAACAAGAACACCAATCTTACCGCCTGCATGGATATATGAAACAACAAGTCCATCAGTTGAAATCTTCTCAAATCTTCTGATGTTCATATTCTCACCGATTTTAGCTATCATAGCTGCATGCTTTTCCTCAACGGTCATAGAAGTATCAAGTGCCCACTTTTCAGCCTTGAATGCTTCTACATCTGCTGCATCACTTTCTACTATCTGATCTACAACCTCTTTAACATAGCTCTGGAACACTTCATTCTTAGCTACGAAATCAGTCTCTGCATTAACTTCAACGATTGCTGCCTTCTTGCCACCGTCAACAACAGTAGTTGCTACGATACCCTCAGCTGCAATTCTTCCTGCCTTCTTCTGAGCGGTAGCAAGTCCTTTTTCTCTAAGGAACTCCATAGCTTTATCAAAATCACCGTCAGTCTCTGTAAGAGCCTTCTTACAATCCATCATTCCGGCGCCTGACATTTCTCTTAACTCTTTTACCATAGCTGCTGTAATATTAGCCATTTTATATTTCCTCCTAATATAATATTAATATTATCAGATCACTGCATTATAAGTCCGTATATGAATTTCGGCTTAATTATGCCTCCTCTGCTGCTTCCTCTTCTGCATCAGCTGCTGCAGACTCAGCTTCCTCTTCTGTCATCTCATCAGCACCCTGATTTGCCTCAATAACAGCATCTGCCATCTTAGCAACGATAAGCTTAACTGCTCTTATTGCATCATCATTACCAGGAATTACATAATCAAGCTCTTCAGGATCGCAGTTAGTATCGGCGATACCTACAAGAGGAATTCCAAGTGTATGTGCTTCCTGGATACAGTTCTTCTCCTTGCGAGGATCAACAACAAATATCATATCAGGAATATCCTTCATATCCTTAATTCCACCGAGATTCTTCTGGAGCTTATCCATCTCTTTTCTAATCTCGATTACTTCCTTCTTAGGAAGAACGTCAAATGTACCGTCAGCCTCCATAGCCTCATACTTTCTAAGCTTAGCAATTCTTGTCTGGATTGTCTTAAAGTTTGTAAGCATACCACCTAACCATCTCTGGTTAACATAATACATGCCACATCTCTCAGCCTCTGACTTTATTGCATCCTGAGCCTGCTTCTTGGTACCTACAAAAAGAATCTTTCCTCCGTCAGCAATACAATCAAAAATTGCCTTATACGCATCATCAACCATACCAACTGTTTTCTGTAAGTCGATGATATAGATTCCGTTACGCTCAGTATAGATATACTCAGCCATCTTAGGATTCCATCTTCTTGTCTGATGTCCGAAATGAACACCTGCTTCAAGTAACTGTTTCATTGAAATTACGCTCATTTTTATTCTTCCTTTTGGTTT
>CALGGL010000100.1 GCA_937915975.1 uncultured Lachnospiraceae bacterium
GAGGATTGGCAAAATGAGTATTTGTTGCACCTATAGACCTTGCTTTTTCATTCATAAGCTCACAAAATGCTTCTTCACTTCCGGCAACATAGTCAGCAAGAATCAGAGCATAATAATTATTGGATTGAATAAGCAGTGTATAAAGTAAATCCTTAACGGTAATCTCCGAGCCGATTCCGAGCTCATTGATTCCTCCGCCCTCAGCAGACAAATCATAATAATTGGAAACAACAACTACATCATCAAGGTTTATTTCCTTTGAATTAACCTTATCAAGAACAACCATGGCTGTCATAAGCTTTGTCATACTTGCCGGGTACATTCTTTTAAATACATTTTTTGCCGTATATGCATATTTATCCGTTTCGTTGACAAACAATGCATAATAGCAATCCTCCACCAGTTCACTGTTAATATTGTTATCACGATATATAATCGTATCATCAAATGCAATATTAAGCCTGTCAGCTGACAAGGACCCTTCTGTTGCAACGGGAATTGTAGTTTTTACATCGCTGTAAGGCTTATCTATTTCATTGTTTCCAAGTGTTGCTATTGCAAATATCAAACAGATAAGCATAATTATCAGTATTGATTTAAATAAATTACCAATTTCTCTCATATCATCAGTGCTTAAAAAGCTCTCTCCAATCAAGATCTCCTCTTTCAAGAGCTTTAATCATAAGCTCAGCAGTTGCAAGATTAGTTGCAAGAGGAATATTATGTATATCGCATAATGTAAATATGTTATTAATATCTACTTCATGTGATTTTTTTGTTTCCGGATCTCTTAAAAAAATCATCAAATCAATGGAATCATTTTCAATCATGGAACCAAGCTGCTGCTCTCCGCCCGTATGTCCTGCCAAAAACTTATGTACTGTAAGGTTTGATACTTCTTCTATCATACGTCCTGTAGTTCCGGTAGCATACAGCTCATGCTTTGACATTATCCCCCTGTAAGCAATACAGAAATTCTGCATCAGCTTTTTCTTTGCATCATGTGCTATTAACCCGATGTTCATATTTCTTCTCCTCGTATCTAATATAAAGCCTTTTGTAAACTCACATTAAGAACAATACCTATGCCTATCGATATACTCAAAAGCGAACTTAAACCGTAGCTTATAAACGGTAAAGGTATACCTGTATTAGGCAAAACACCCGTTGCAACACCAATATTTATAAATGACTGATATGCGATAAGTGTTCCTACTCCGGTAGCCAAAAGCATTCCGCAGGCATCCTTTGATCTTCTGGCAATCCTTATACATTGTAACACTATTAATAATATAATTGCAATAATAATTACACTTCCGATAAAACCTAATTCCTCACCAATTACGGAAAAAATAAAGTCGGTCTGCTGTTCGGAAATAAAATTGGCATCCTTGACGGTCGCAATGGTTGATGAATTAAAGCCTTTACCGGTTAGCTGACCTGAACCGATTGCCATAACAGAATTATTCTGCTGTGAGAAATCCTCTCCGTACTTCGACGGATAAACAAATGATAATATTCTGTTTATCTGGTATTGTTTTAAAAGTATTTTTTCTCCGGGAAGCTGTATATACCACAAAAAACTTCCCGCAACAGGTATAAATATCAAAAGAATAAGACCTATAATTTTATAGCTTAGACCTGAAACATAAAACATAGTTGCCAAAACCATAAAAAGACAAATTGTTGTTGATAAATCGGGCTCAGCAACTATAAGCAAAAGTCCGAAGCCTACGTAACAGGCAAACGCGGCTATGCATTTAAATGAATTTATTTTGCTTTTATCCTTATATTTACTAAGAAGCGTTGCAACAAAAATAATCATAAGTACCTTTGAAAGTTCGGATGGCTGTATCTGAATTCCGTTTTACAGGGGGCGGAGTCAGCTTCGCTTCCCTGTACCTGCGTCTTCCGTATATGCGCTGTGGATGCGGACGTATCCGCGCTTAGCGTAGGCCTGTCTGTCCGGCTCTTCCTGCGCGCCTTCCCCAGGCTCGTCCCCAGCAGGAGAAAAAGCGCGCTCC
>CALGGL010000101.1 GCA_937915975.1 uncultured Lachnospiraceae bacterium
CCCTTTAAAATAAAAGATTTATATAGAAAAAAGGAGTGTCAACTTGACACTACCAGATTGTATAAGAGGATAATTTTATGAATAAAATCAAAGACTTTCTTAGTGAAACAAAGGATTTAAAAATTAAAATATATTACGTTATATTATTCATAGGAAGCTTTGCAAATCTTATTTCTCTGATTGCAGACATTGTACAGGGACTTGATAAAAGAACTATTCTTAGTGCATTTGCATGCTTTTTATTTTTAATCGGTCTTCTTCATGCAAGCATAAGATATCATATTGAAAATGTAGGTAAATACTTACTGGTTTATTTTTTCAACTGTTTATTTTTTCCGTTGACCTTTATTACCGGTGGAGGTATAAGCAGCGGAATGTTGCTTTGCTATATTCTGGCGCTTTTTGTATTGGGCTTGTTGCTTGAAAAGAAAGCAAGAATTATAGCATATATAATATGTATATTGGTTTTGGAGTTTTCCATAATAATTAGTTATCTTAAGCCGGATTTAGTTGATATGTTGGATTATAAATCTTCGGTAATTGATATAACCGTTACATTATTAATAACCAGTGCAACTATCGTGGCTATATTATCAATGATTCTTAATGCTTATGATAATGAAAGAAGAACCGCACAGCAGCTTAATAACAGGTTAAGGGAATTGTCTGTTAAGGATGAGCTTTCAGGATTATATAACAGAAGAGAGTTGTTTAGAAAACTTGATTCCATATATCAAAGCGAGGTTGGAGATTCTGTACCTTCATCTAAGGAAGATTGTTACATAGCGATGTTTGATATTGATGATTTTAAGTTACTTAATGATGAATACGGTCATCAATTCGGAGATAAGGTTTTATCGGAAATTGCAAATATATTTATAGAAAGTACAAACGAGGATAACGGAGAGCTTGCCGCAAGATACGGTGGAGAAGAATTTGTATGCATAATCCGCGCCGATAATCCTGAGGATGCGTTATCACGTGTTGAGAAAATGCGAACGGATATTTTGAAAATAAGATGGGAAGAAGCTCCGAAGCTCGTTGTTACCATAAGCGGAGGGCTTATAGGCTGTGAGGAATATGATGATTTAAGAGTTACAATTCATGATGTGGATGCTTTGCTATATAAAGCAAAGAGGGAAGGAAAGAATCAGATAAAGCTTTAAGATGAAAAAAGTCTTTTAATTAAAGTGATAAGATATGCTTTAATTAAAGGGCTTTTAATTATTTTGTCATTTTTTTTCAAATTGTCGGGCTTCTTTATCAAGATGCTCTGTAAGCTGATATAATGTCCAGCCAAGATTAGTCGGCGTTACTATTGCTTTAAGCCGGATTTTTTCAAAACCGGTTTTTTTATATTCGGCAAGAAATGTATCAAGCAGCTTATCCGAAATACCGAAGAATATTATTATTTCCGGCATAGCCCACAGAGCAGGGGCATTAGTGTTCTTATTATCGGATAATGAAAGAGGTGGCAGACCAACCAGAGAGGCTATGGTTTCATTTGCCTGACTTACCTTTAATTCGATAAACTGTGCGTCTATAGCATCAGATATTTTTTTTACCTGTTCTTTTTTTATTATATCCTTTGTATAAAAATATATTTTTGACTCATTCATCTTTATTAATCCTTATATTATGGTATATTTTATTAATCATTTATCTAATATTTACTTAAAAGGAATTTAATAGCTGTTTACAATCATTTATTGTTTTTTCCTATTTATTAAATAATATTATAAAACATAAAGCTAAAAAAAGCTATATATTACAAGGCTTTATAAAGTTTTTTCATAAGTTCACAATTTTTTCACAAAAAATTAGCACTCAACACTTGACGTGGCTAATAATATGTGCTATTTTAAATATAACAAATAACACATATATAACATTGAATATAAAAAGTGCTATTTGAGAAAATAATAAATAAAAGGTTTTTAATTAAAAGGAGGAATTGCTTATGTTAGCACCAAGTATTTATAACGGATTTGTTTCAGATTTCTTTGATGATTTTGGAGATACGTTCAGATGTATGCCAAGCTATGTGAAGGAGAACAGAGCATACAATATGAGCACGGATGTAAAGGAGTTCGAGGACCATTATGAGCTTGATATGGAGCTTCCGGGCTTTAAGAAGGAGGATGTTAAGGCTGAGCTCAAGAACGGATATCTTACCGTATCTGCAAAGCATGATGAGTCAAAGGATGAGAAGAATAAGGAAGGAAAGTTCATCCGCAAGGAGAGATATTACGGAGAATGCAAGAGAACCTTCTATGTAGGCAACAATATGAGCAAAGAGGATATCAAGGCAAACTTTGAAAACGGTATCCTTAAGCTTAATGTACCTAAGGCAGAAGCAAAGCCTGAAGTAGAAGCTGACAACTATATTTCAATAGAAGGATAAACTTCTGTTTATCGCAGTATGGTGTGAGTGAAAATACTTATATATTTCACACTGCCAATACTGTTTAGCAGGAAAGCATATTAAAAAGGCTGATACACAACGTGCCAACAATTTGTGAAATCAATAAGTTCAAATCCTTTTAATTCGCACGAAACCGAAAACTCGCTACGCTCAAACAGTTCGGTTTCTGAGCGAATTAATTCGGATTTTCACTTTTGATTTTACACAAATCGGGCAAATGTTGTTGTATCAGCCTTTTCATATGCTTTTCCTGCCCATAAGTAAATAAAGTGTGAAATATATGTATTTTCAATGTATTTTCACTTACACAGCTTAAAACCGCTCATAATTGTAAAGTTTTAAGCTGTGGGTATCATTTCACCACACATATACGATTTCACACCGTAAACATGGCAAACATCTGACAACATGACAAAATCCTTGATTTACCTATAAGACTGCAAAACATTACCCGATTTATAGGTAAAATAATCAATAATCTGTCTGATATAATTTGTAATTTACCTATAAGTACAGGAGGTGTATCAAATCTTATAGGTAAAATATCCAATAATCTGTCAAAAAAAAGCACTTATTTTACCTATAAATCTGCTATATATCACTTATCTTATAGGTAATAGTTTCAATTATTAACCAAATTTGCTTCATAAATTACGTATAAATCTTTTTATACTGCTTTCATTATAGGTAAAGCGATTATTGAAAAGCAATTTTTCTCTTGTATTTAGCTTTTTTCTTGATTTTTAGAGATGAATTTACACACAAATTTAGACTTGACTCCTGATTTGAAACAGGTAACAAACTCTCCTTTTTTGCCCCTTTTGTTACCGGTTTGCCTCTTTTTGATGCTTAGATTTTCTTTAAGCAGGTAACAAAACCTCCTTTTTTGCCCCTTTTGTTACCGATTTGCCTCTTTTTGATGCTTAGATTTTCTTTAAGCAGGTAACAAACCATCCTTTTTTACTGCTTTTGTTACCATTTTGTCTTCTTTTTTTACTTTGATATAATCTTATGTAAACCAAGTGTTCTAACTGACATTAACGATAGAATAAGTATAAAAAGGTCAGCTTTAAATAATAGTTAAATATTAAATATTATTAAATATCAAGTATATCATCATAGTTAAATATCAAGTATATCATCACGCGAAGCGTGTCGATTATAGAGCGGTATGTACGAGACCGGCTATAAGCAAGGTACTAAGCATAGCCGTTTGAAACCTGTGAGCACTTAGCAAATAAATGTCTATTATTCTTGCGAAGCAGAAAAAATAAGGATACAAGGTAATACTTGCATTTATGCAAAAGTATCACCTTGTATCCTTATTTTATACTTGGTTTGCCTTAGAATAATATACATTTATGAGCTTAGTACTCCTACAGGTTTCAAAGAGTGCAAACGTGCTATGCGTGTAACTTTGCTTATAGCCGGCTTCGTGCATACCATACTCTATAATCGCCCCCTTGCCCGATAAACAGAAGTTTAGCTTGTATTTTTGAAACTGAGGATATACAATGGTAAAGCACGGCTTATGGCTGCAAGGAGGTACAAATGGAAAAGACAGAGATAAACGAGTTAAGAAAATTATTTACTTTGGAAAAGTGCGGCATATCAAAGATAGTAGGCTGCTATGTAAATGGGGATAAGAAAAAGCTTGCAAATATTGATGAGTTTTTTGGTGTATTGCCGGAGGAGGAACAGCATAAATATTTTGAAATATTCAGAAAAACCTTATCTGGACAGACAGGAAAAAATCTTCTTAATATGGAGTTTAATGAGTCGGCACATGATTTGCAGAGAGATTTTCTCATAAGGCTAAGGGACAGTGAGCTTAAGGATGAGAATCTTTTGAATGAATTTTATGATAAGGTTATAGATTCATATAATTACATAGGAAATTATTTGATTATACTTGTTTATCAAAGCTATGATGTTCCATCGATAACAAGTGATAATATGGAAAATGAGGATGCCTCCGAGGAGGTATACAGATTTGTTCTTTGCTCGATATGTCCGGTGGAGTTATCCAAACCGGGACTTGAATATTTTGAGATAGAAAATACATTTCATAACAGTGAGAGAAGCTATATGGTCGGACTTCCGGATATGGGTTTTCTGTTTCCTGCATTTAACGAAAGATGTGAGGACAGGGATAGCCTTTTGCTTTATACTAAGGATTCAAAGGAGTTTGATCTTGGCTTTATGAATTATGTGCTTAACTGCCGCGTACCGCTTCCTGCACCAAGACAGAAGGATATTTTTAATGATATTATAACTGAGACACTTGAAGAGGCTTGTGATTATGAGGTAGTAAAAAATATTCATGAGGAGCTATCCTCGATAATTGAAACCAGAAAGGAAGACCTTTCGGTTCCCGAAACCATTTCCAAAAAAGAAATGAAAAATATCCTTGAAAACAGTGGTGTTAAAAGTGAAAGACTTGAAAATTTTGATAAACGCTATGATGCACATTTTGAGGATACAAAGGAAGAGGATAACAGCTTTTATGTAAAAAATCTTTATCCGACAGCAAATAAGGTTGAGATAAAAACCGCAAATGTATCGATTAAGGTTGATGCAGACAAGATGGATGTTATTGAAACAAAAATTATAGATGGTCATATAGTGACGTTTATCTATGAAGACTAAAGGCAGAGTAAAGAATGCGACGAAGGTCGATGCGTATGGGCTACATTTTCGTAGCAAACTCGAACTCTATACGTATGAAGCTTTTATGAATGCAGGAATCCCTGTTAAATATGAGCCAAAGCATTTTACTCTGTTACCAAAGTTCGAATTTCTAGGCGAAAAAATAAGACCTATTACATATCTACCAGACTTCGTTGGACGAGGTTTTATAGTGGAATGTAAAGGTCTTATGGGAGATTCATTTCCCTTACGCTGGAAACTATTTAAGTATTATTTACATAAGCATCATGCAAAGACTAAGCTATATCTGGTTAGAAATCAGAAACAAGTTGATGCAATGATCCAAGAACTAAAAAGTCAGAGACAAGATGGAAAGTAAGTATTCTTTTATTAAGAACGGCAACAGTATTATTCCTGTACCTATTGGCAACGATTATTCGTTGATTCCTGGACAGGTATATGAACTTCATAAGGATTCTAAAACAGATATTCTGTGTCTTGAAGAAAACAAGGCATTTGAGTTCCCTGAGAAGTACTATCTCAGCGATTCAGATTTGAAGTTTATTAATAAGGTTGTTAATACTTATAATAAGACCACTAAATTAACTACAGGTGTGCTGTTTAGTGGTCTTAAGGGTTCAGGAAAGACGTTGATGGCTAAGAAAACTGCCGTTGAGTCCGGATTGCCTATTATCGTTATTGCTGGATCTATGCGATCGGATGATATAGAAGCATTCTTCGCACAGGTTACAGATGACGTATGCATCATTATGGATGAACTTGATAAGAACTGGTATCTTCCAGCTCTGCTTGGATTCTTTGATGGTGTCAAGCCTACCTGTAAGAAGCTTATTCTTTGTACAGCTAACGATGAGCACGATATAGATAAGTATATGAACGATCGCTGTTCGCGTATACGCTATAAGCGTTCATTTGATAGTATTAGTAAAGACGTTGCAAAGACTGTGTTGTCTGAGTACTTCGATACTGATGAAGCCGTTGACGGTGCTGCTGAATTTTGTTGTAGCGCTATGCGAGTTGTGTCTTATGATAATATTGTTACGTTTGGTGAGGAATATAAGAACAACCCAGACTTGACATTTGATGAGATACTGAACGATCTTAATGTGGCACGAAAATGAGTTTAGAACAAGCTAATAAAATAGTAAACATCGGGATGTCCTATAGTACAAACGGTTGGGAGTGGTATATAGATACTCGTCAGCCATATGGTAAGATTATAGGATATAATAAGTATGAAACTCCTAGTGAAGTGTTGGATGAATTAAAATGGTTCTTACGATACTTCACTAAGAACGTACTTAAAAACGGTGATACTATTAGAGCTTACATAAATAAGCATAATCCAAATAAGAAAGAAGTATGATGGATGTATCAACTCCTTATTACGAGGATAAAACAAGTACTTTTGTGCAACCA
>CALGGL010000102.1 GCA_937915975.1 uncultured Lachnospiraceae bacterium
GGCGGGTTATGCGGTTGCTATTTCACTGGGTGATGGAAGTGCATATGTATTTTCATCGACAAATCCGATTTCCGATTCGGCTGCAAGCTATGTTTTTGTTTCTATGCAGGATAATCAGTATGATGTAACTCTTGGAGGATCCAGCAGCAGCACGGGCTTTACTCTTTGGCAGATTACAAGCGGTACTCCGGATAGTACATTCTTCACGGTAGGTGTCCCGTATCAAGGAGAATCCTGTACTATGTATTATGTGGATGCAAATGGTGATACAAGCAGTGTTGGCGTTACGATAAACGATATGCAGGAAACCAATGAGCTTCCTATGTTGGACATAAGTGTCAGTCAGGGTAACATTCAGTTTAATACGCCTGCGGTTCTTGTGGATGCAAATGGTTACTGTGTAGGTATAGTTTGTTCCGGAGGAACAGTATCTGTAGGTGCAAGTACGGATACGTTCTATTCAAACGGAAGTGGAAATAACGGTGGCGGTACCGGCGGCGGAGACAATGGTGGTGGCACCGGCGGCGGAGACAATGGTGGTGGTACCGGTGGCGGAGATAATGGCGGTGGCACGAATAATTCTGGCGGAGAAAAGAAAACTCTTGGAGATTATTGGTGGGTACTGCTTATAGGTGCTGCAATTGGTGGTGGAATATATCTTAATAAGAAAAAGACAGGAGAAAATGAAGCTCCTTCAAATGCTTCTTTAGCAAAGGATATTTCACTTGATGGCGGCCCTTATGGCTCAGGCTCATCATCGCCTTCACCAAATAATTTAAATAATATATATGATATGGGTGGAAGTAATCCGACAACACCTGTTGGAAGCGGATTTGATGATATAGCACCGACAGCTCCTGCGGGAGTTGGCGGACCGGGAACTTCGGGCTTTGGAGCAGCTGCACCGGCAACACCGACCAGCTATAAGCTTCAGGCGGTTGGAGGCTATATGGACGGAAGAGTATATCCTTTCGACGGAAAAGAGATAACCTTTGGAAGAGATAATTCCGTTAGTATTAAATTTCCACAGGATACAAAGGGTGTCAGTCGAATTCACTGTAAGCTTTATATGTCCGGAGGCAAGGTGATGCTTATAGACCTTGGCTCATCCTACGGAACCTTTGTTGAAGGAAAGGGAAAGATTCCTGCACAATCACCTGTTGAGATTAAGCCGGGAGATAAGTTCTGTGTGGGTGAACAAAAAAATACATTTGTGTTAAAGCTTTAGTTTAGGTATTTTGTATAATGAAAGTCGTAGATTCATCAAATAACTATGTATTAGCGTTATCGTAGGCATCGTCATAGTATGTCTGATAATTGCAATAATAATATTCAAGAAAAGTCTAAGGAGGATAACGATATGGAAATCGTAAGATGTGAAAAAGGACATTTTTATGATGCTGAGGCTAATTCAAGCTGCCCGCAGTGTGCAGCAGAGGCAGGAGGCACACCGCCTGCATTTACTCAGGGGGCTATGAACAGCTATGGCGCAACCGAGCCTGTGCCTATGATGGGAGGAGAGACTGTTGCTGTCAATAATCCGACCGATTTATTTGAGGCACCTCAGTCAACCGGCAGCACTATGGGCGTTGAGGATTATGATGGAGCAACCCAGCCGGTTAATATGGGCGGAATTGCAGGATTCTCACCTGTAACAGGATGGCTTGTATGTGTTGACGGACCGGCAAGAGGAACAGATTACAAAATCAAAGCGGGATATAATTATATAGGTAGAGGCGAGGATATGGATATCAGTATTCAGGGTGATCAGAAGATTGGCAGAGAAAGACATGCATTAATCGCTTACGACCAGGAGGAGAAAGTTTTCTTCTTTGGACCTGCTGATGGTAAGAGCATTGTAAGATTAAACGGTAAGATGGTAATGACTCCTATGCAGGTTAACTCTCATGATGAGATTACCATAGGATCAACAAAACTACTGTTCATACCGCTTTGCGGAGATAAATTTGATTGGAATGAGTGATAAGCATGATTTATAAAGGATATTTATATTATATACAATTAAATAATTCCGATAAAGATTCTCTTTCGGGCTTTGGCAAACCGGGAGATACAGCCGCAACTACGGAAGAGGGAGGTATATCTCTGGGAAAGCCTACAGAAGAGGAAAATACCACTGAAGATAAAAATACAATCGAGGATGAAAAAGATTCGGAGCATGGAAAAAAGGAAAAGGATACAACTGAGGAAGTTGCAACCGGAGAGGATGCAAATCAAACCTCTGAAGATTTTGTGCTTACTACAGAGACTGCGGAACCAACGAAGGATGATTCGTCAGGAGAAAAAACGAATCTTACTATGATTTTTGGAATCACAAGTGCGGTTCTTCTCTTAATTGTAATTTATCTAGCAACTAAATTGTCAAGGCTAAAGAACGGAAATTCCTATAATGATGATTCTATGGATTATTCGCCGGATAATGATTATGGTACTCCGGATATGACGGGCAATATGGAATATACTGCCGGTTCAAATGTGTCACATTTGTCAAAATCAACAGAGGAAAGAGTCGGAAAGCTTCACAATATCGGAAGAAGAAAAGGCCAGCAGGACAGCCTTGGGCTTACCGAGTACAATGGCGGTACGCTTGCCGTTGTTGCGGATGGTATGGGTGGTCTTGCAGATGGTGACAGAGTCAGCCAAAAGATTGTTATGACGCTTCTTCAGGATTCAACAAAGTTAAGCGGTGGTTCACCGGATAATAAGCTTTATGAAATGGTTGCTCATGCCAACAGAGAGGTTAACAAGATGCTCGGACCGGAAGGTCTTTATAAGAGTGGTTCAACCCTACTTGCAGTTATGGCGGAGAAGGATGGATTCCACTGGGCGGCAGTCGGCGACAGCCATATTTATTTATTTAGAGCAGGCAAGCTTCTTCTTATGAATCGTGAGCATGTATATGAGGCTGAGCTTATTCAGAAGGCTATAAACGGTGAAAACTCATTTGCAGAGGTTAAGACAAATCCTAAGAAGGGTGGTCTTACAAGCTTTATCGGAATGGGTAATTTAAAGTATATTGACGGAAGCATTGACAAGGTTACTTCAGGCGAAGGTGACTGGATTTTACTTATGAGTGACGGAGTATTTAATACGGTTCCGGAACCTGATATGTGCAGGCTTCTCAATGAAGCACCTTCCGCTAAGGTTGCAGCCGAAAGGCTTGAGCAGGAGGTATTAAGAAGACAAAATCCAAAGCAGGATAACTTTACTGCAATTATTTTGGAACTTTAAAGACATAATTTAATGTGGGGTAATTGATATGGAATTATATAATTTGTGTACAAATTGTATGAACGGTTCAACGGAAAGGTATATCTGCCCTTCCTGTGGTAAGCCTGCGGATTGGGATACTAACAGACCGGTTACTGCTTTGCCTTCAAAATATATCTTAGGAGGACAGTATTATCTGGGAAAGGTTATCGGCTGCGGAGGTTTCGGAATCACTTACCTCGCATGGGATATTAATTTTAAAAGAAGAGTTGCCGTTAAGGAGCTTTATCCGAATAAGGATGTCACCAGAGACCGTAACGGCTGTTTTGTAAATGTTATATTGGGACAGGAGGAGTATGTAAGGCATATTAAAAAGCGTTTTCTGGAAGAAGCGCAGGCCTTATATGCATTTTCCTCTGAACCCGATATAATAAATGTTTACAGATTATTTGAAGAAAATAATACGGCATATTATGCTATGGAATATCTTGAGGGCATGGACTTAAAGTCTGCCCTTTTGAAACGTGGAAAAATGAAATGGGATCAATTATCCGTTTATATGAATATGGTAATCGGATCTCTTAAATCAATTCACAGCAGAGGACTTATTCATCGTGATATAAGTCCCGACAATATATTTCTTACTACTAACGGAAGAGCCAAGCTTATAGATTTCGGCTCTCTTCGAAGCTACAATAATCCAAACGGACTAACAACTATATTAAAGCATAACTTTGCACCATATGAGCAGTATCGTACAAACGGAAATCAGGGTCCGTGGACGGATATCTATGCTCTTTGTGTTACTATGTATTATTCTCTGGGAGGAGTTTTACCGCCTAAGGCACCTGACAGGATAATGGCAGATAAGACAGTGAATATTAAACAGCTTTGTCCGGATGTTCCCGATAATGTTGCAAAAGCAATTCATAAAGGCATGGCTATCATGCCTCAGGACAGATATCAGACTGTTGATGAGCTGTCAAGGGATTTGTTCGGGAGCCAGCAGGTGGACGCTTATGTGGGAGTGCAGCCGGGACAGACAACCCAGGCTTCACAGAGTAAATTCCCACATCTTGAATTTATAGGGAGCTTAAACGGAAAGAAGTGGTATATGAAGCCAGAGTCAAGTGTGGTTATAGGTCGTGACACCAGCTGTAATATTCAGTTTCCTGCCAATACCAGCGGTGTAAGCAGAAGACAGTGTATGGTTTATGTGGATGAAAATCAGAAAATCTGGGTCAAGGATGAGAATTCGTCCTACGGAACATTTCTTAACGGACAAAGGGTTCCGCCGGGGGGCTGGCTTGAAGCATCCAGGGGCTCGGTAATAAGCTTTGGAAAAGAACAAATAAGAATTTGTTAATATATAAGGGATGAAGTAATGGAAGTAAATCGTTGTTTAAACTGTATGGAAGAAATAACCGATGCGGTATGTCCGAGGTGCGGCTTTAATCATTATCAGGTTTATGAGCAGTCACCTATGGCGCTTAAGGCAAATACCGTTCTTTACGGAAGGTATCTGGTAGGAAGAATGCTGGGTCAGGGCGGTTTCGGTATGACCTATATAGGCTTTGATTTGCTGCTTAACATAAAGGTGGCAATCAAGGAATATTTTCCTATGGGAAGCGTAAGCAGGGATAATACCGTAAGTAACCTGATACAGTGGAACTTGAGTAAAGGGCAGGAAGAGCAGTGGAAAGAGGGCTGCGAGAACTTTCTTAAGGAAGCACGAAAGATGGCTAAGCTTGATTCCATATCAGGTATAGTCAGGGTTCGTGATACATTTTATGAAAACCAGACAGCATATATAATAATGGACTTTATCGAGGGTATAACCCTAAAGAAGTATCTTCAGAGCAACGGAACCATGGACTACGTAAGCTGTATCAATATGCTCAGTCCTATGATGAGCAGCTTAAGTAAGGTTCACGGACAGGGGCTTATTCACCGTGATATAAGTCCCGATAATATGATGGTAATGGGAAACGGAAGCCTGATGCTTCTTGACCTTGGAGCGGCAAAGGATATAAGTACAGGCAGGGAGGGAATGTCTCAGCTTGTCACAAAGAGAGGCTTTTCTCCTGCGGAGCAGTATATGGAAAGCGGTTCGGTGGGACCGTGGACAGATGTGTATGCTTTTTGTGCAACTATATATTATTGTATGTACGGGAAGCTTATTCCGGAAGCAATGGAAAGGCTTATGGAGGACACTCTTACATTTCCTCCTTTACCAAACGGCACTGAGCTTCCGAAGGATATAAAGGAAACATTAAGTGACGGTATGGCGGTTCATACCGAAAACAGAATACAGTCTATGGATGAGCTTATTGCGAGACTTGCACCGTATATAAACACACCGGATCAGGATATGCTCAGTTCCATGCAAAACTACAGTACTACAGCAAGAGTCAGAAGAAAAGAAAAAAAGAAAAAGCTTGCAAAAATATTGATACCTGTTTTTTCTGCCATACTTCTGGCTGTTCTTTGTGCAATTTTATTTATTCTAAGACCTTGGGAGCCGAAGGTAAAGCAGCTTGGAAATTCCAACAGCAATATGTTAAATGACGGCGGAATGGTTATCAAGGAAAAGGAGTTTGAATATTACCTTGACCATAATTATAATCTTCATCTTTGCAAATTTGATACGGAGTCAGGACATTTTTATCTTGATACGTCGGAGATAGTAGACGAAAATGCAATGTATATTAATCTCGGCAGGGATAAGGTTTATTATTTAAAGGATGCTATGACGGAAGATGTCAAGCTTTGCAGTATGAATTTTGACGGCAGCAATATTGATGTGATTGAGGACGGACTTAAAACCTCTATGCTGCTTCAATATGCACTTTTATCAAACGGCGATGAATATCTTTATTATATAACTTTGAATGATGAGGGTACACATGGCATACTAAACAGATATGACATAAAAAAAGATAAGGTTGAGACGGTTATAAATGAGGATATGTGCTGGTATAATGTTAATGGTAATTCTATTTATTATACTGCATATACGGATGACGGAGTCGCACTTAAAAAATCCAATTTGAGCGGAAAGCATATCAAGACCTTAAACACGGATAAAATTTATACATATGGTTTTGTAGAGGATGACAAGCTGTTTTTATATTCTTACAGTGAGCAGGCAATGTGTGTTCTTGATTTAAAGGGTAAGGTGAAGACGGTTTTATATGATGCAAAAATGGATGTAAGAAATTATACCTATGCATACGGAGAAGGTTGGATTTATTATGTAAATGCGGATGACGGATCGGTTTACCGAATCAGAGATGACGGAACGGCAAACAGTATGCTGTTTGAGGGAAGATATATTATTTCCATAGGCTATGACCATGGGGAAATCTGGCTTCAGGAGGGCTATTACGATGCAAATGATGAGCTTAAGCTGCTGCGTTCCTATATATGCTATAAGGACGGAACATCGTTAATAGTTCTTGATGATGCGGATTTGATGACCACTGATGACGGAATAGTCTACAGACAGGACGGATCAGGAATCACTATCTGCGGGTATGTGGGAAATGAAGATGCGATATATATTCCGATTACCATTGACGGAGTTCCGATAGTCGGATATGATACGGATAATCTTCCGAGAGACTGCAGATATTATATCATAGATACCGAATCGTCATATGAGTATGAAGATTCTGAGGATGGAACGGGTGTTGTTATTACCGGATTTGAGGAAAGTGATGATTTTACTTCCTTTAAAATTCCTGATGAATTAGGCGGCAAGCCTGTTGTTGAAATAGGCGAGAGTGTTTTTGCAGAAACCAAGGTAACGGATATTGCCTTGCCGAGGACGCTTAAGAAAATAGATAAAGAAGCCTTTTACAACTGTGCGGATCTTACCTATGTTCATTTTAATAAAGGGCTTGAGGAGCTTGAGGAAGGTGCATTCGGAAAAACCGGATTGACGGAGGTAAAGCTTCCGGAAAGCTTAAGCATAATAAGAGATACGGTTTTTGCCGGTACAAAGCTTTCATCTGTATATATTCCTAAAAATGTTGCGCTTGTGTCTTATACGGCATTTATTTATTCGGAGCTTGAAAACATAGAGGTGGATCCTGATAATATTATATATACGGCAATTGACGGTGTTTTATATTCAAGGGATGTCAAGGAGCTTCATATAGTTCCTTGTAAAAAAACCGGAAGCTTTGTAATACCTGCCGAGGTATTTAATGTTAATGTGGGAGCATTTTCATGGTGTAATGATATAACAGACATAAGCTTAGAGGATGGCTCACAGCTTAAAAAGGTTGACAGATTGGCATTTGTTCAATGTGAAAGCCTGACAAAAATTGATTTATCTAAGGCAGGAGAAACTATTGAGTCCGGAGCCATATATGGATGTGATAATTTGAGTGAGGTTTATTTTTCTCCGAATATGAGCACGGTTCCCGAGGATGTATTTTATGATG
Source organism: uncultured Lachnospiraceae bacterium (assembly GCA_937915975.1). Classification (GTDB taxonomy): domain Bacteria; phylum Bacillota; class Clostridia; order Lachnospirales; family Lachnospiraceae; genus Coprococcus_C. Next base: position 7,683 of record CALGGL010000102.1, read on the forward strand.
GTGTTATTCCGGCAACCTTGACAAAGGTCGGTTTGGGCAGCAATTGCGAATGCAGTATTGAATGGCCGGAGAACGTTGAGGTGATAATCTATGGAGAAGATGAGTAATTGGTCAGATAATGAAGGTGGGTGTGATATGGTAGAGGTAGCACAGCTTACAGGTCAGGGCGGAAGGCCTTATAATGAGGATACAGTGGGTATATCTCAGGAAAATAATCGTACATGCGTCGTTGTGGCTGACGGAGTCGGAAGCTGCGGTGGCGGAGAAATTGCATCAAAGGCTGCCGTCGAGTCGATAATCGAACAGTTTTTGAACAACAGAATGAATAATGCAAATGAAATGTCCGAGGCGATTTATCTTGCAGACAAGGAGGTCAAGAAAAATCAGGACAGTAATACGCAGATGAAGACAACGGTTGTCTGCTTGGTAATCGATGAATTTGAAAATGCAAGATGGGCGCACGTCGGAGACTCAAGACTTTACAGATTTAAAAACGGTGAACTGATTTTTCAGACGGCTGACCACAGTGTTTCTCAGATGGCAGTTTTGATGAATGAGATAACAACAAGCCAGATTCGTTTTCACGAGGACAGAAGCAAGATTCTTCGTGCTCTCGGAAGTGACAGCAACGAGCCTGATATAGTGGATGACGTTCATCTTGAAGCTGAAAAGGGATTTCACGCATTTTTGCTTTGTACGGATGGTTTCTGGGAATATGTTTATGAGGCGGAGATGAGTAAGCTTTTGAAGCAGTCCCATACTCCGGAGGAGTGGCTAAGAGGTATGAAGCTTATATTGGACAGCAGAGCACCGGAAAATAACGATAATTATTCGGCGGTAGCAGTGTTTGTGGCATCATAGGAGTATATAAGGATAAGTGAGCGGGAAATCTGTGGTTTTCCCGTTTGACTTAAAAGAAGGAGTGAAATTGTGGGAAAAGGAATTGCGGATGAAGAATTTAAGAATCTTGGTGATATAAAAAAGGAAGTAGAAAATGTTTTTAATGAGCTTATTGAAAAATCGATTATTCATCCGGAGGATCTGCTTGTTATAGGATGTTCAAGCAGTGAGGTTGCCGGAAGGATGCTCGGAACATTTTCAAGCGAGGAAATCGGATTTACTATTGCCGAAACTTTATATGAGGAGTGTAAAAAGCACGGTATTCACATGGCTGCACAATGCTGCGAGCACCTTAACCGTGCTTTGATTATTGAAAGAGAAGTGGCAATTAAAAGGGGATATGAGATTGTAAGTGTGGTTCCGAAGCTAAAGGCGGGCGGTTCGTTTGCGACAGCAGCATATAAGCTTTTGCCTGATGCGGTCCCGGTTGAACACATAAAGGCTGAGCTTGGTATAGACATAGGTGATGTCATGATAGGAATGCACTTAAAGGATGTTGCGGTTCCGGTGAGAACCGAAACAAAACAGATAGGTGAGGCACGTGTTGTCTGTGCCAAAACCAGACCGAAGCTTATCGGTGGAGAAAGAGCAGAATATCTGTAATAATAAGGATAAAGGATGAAATTATGGAAGTAAATCGCTGTTTGAATTGTATGGAAGAAATAGAGGATGCCGTATGTCCTAAGTGTGGCTATAATTATTATAAAATCTACGAGCAGTCACCTATGGCGCTTAAGGCAAATACCGTTCTTTACGGAAGATATCTGGTGGGAAAGATGCTCGGCCAGGGCGGCTTCGGTATGACCTATATAGGCTTTGATATGCTGCTTAACATAAAGGTGGCAATCAAGGAATATTTTCCTATGGGAAGCGTAAG
>CALGGL010000103.1 GCA_937915975.1 uncultured Lachnospiraceae bacterium
ACTAAAGGAACCAATGCTTAGCTCCTTCTCAAGATTAGAAAAATCATAATCAAACAATTCCTTCAAAATTTTAAAATCATTCTCCACCAAATAATTGACAGAACCAGGCTTAACTTCTGTCTTTTCAGTGACAAGAGAAAATGGATTCTCGTTTGTGATTATGTAATATGCGATATAATTGTGCCAGAGATTGTCATCAAAACCATAGTCCGTCGCAAGCATCAAAAGCTGCTTTTGTCCCTCGGACAGCTCTCCCGAATCCTCGGCAAGCACCGTGTCGTATCCGTCGCGCAGCTGGTTTATGAAACCGTCCGCGTATACCGATCTTGCGGCCTCTATGATCTCATCCCTGTCTGCACCCGGTTTACCTATCGCGATATTCTCCGCCACCGTTCCGTTTTTTATCCATGTATCCTGAAGCACCATACCAAGAGAATGTCTTAAATCCGCTTTTTTAATTTTATTGATATTTATACCGTCATACCTGATTTTTCCGTCCTGTATATCATAAAACCTGTTGATAAGATTAGTTATTGTAGTTTTACCGGCACCGGTAGAACCTACAAATGCAATCTTTTGTCCCGGAGTCGCAAACAAATCTACGTTGAAAAGTACCTGTTTATCCTCGGTATAGCCAAAATCAACATCATCAAAAACCACATCGCCGGTAAGCTTTACATAGGTAACACTCTTATCTGCCTGATGGGTATGCTTCCAAGCCCAAAGGCCTGTTCTTTCAGTAGATTCAACAAGCTCACCGTTTTCTTCCTTAGCATTTACCAGGGTTACATATCCCTCATCTGCTTCCGGCTTTTCATCAAGGAGCTTAAATATTCTGTCAGCACCGGCAAGAGCCATTACAACAGAATTCATCTGCTGGCTCACCTGACTTATAGGCATGTTAATCTGTCTGTTAAAGGTAAGGAAGCTTATAAGAGCACCGGTGGTAAGTCGAAAGAAGCCCTTAAGGGCAAATGCACCGCCTACTATGGCACAAACTACATATCCGAGGTTTCCAAGCTGTGAGTTGACCGGTCCGATTACATTTACAAATTTATTGGCACTGTATGCATTTTCATAAAGCTCATCATTGAGCCTTTTGAAATCTGTCATACTCTCCTTCTCATGATTAAATACCTTAATTACCTTCTGACCGCTCATCATCTCTTCGATGTAACCGTTTACCTCACCGAGCTTAGCCTGCTGTTTAACAAAGTATTTTCCACTCTGACTTGCAACCTTAGTACTCGCCTTAAGCATTATCGCAAGCATAACAACCGTAACAAGAGTAAGAGGAATGCTTAAGAATATCATACTCGCAAACACCGATACAATAGTTATAACACTGCTTACAAACTGTGGGATACTCTGACTTATCATCTGTCTTAAGGTATCTATGTCGTTGGTATATACAGACATTATATCTCCGTGAGTATTTTTATCAAAATAGCTTATAGGCAGACTCTCCATATGTGTAAATAAATCCTGTCTTAAATCGCGCAGAGTTCCCTGGGAAATATATATCATGGTAAGCTGCTGAACGAGCGATGCAATTATGCCACACAGGTAAAAGCCCGCTACTCTTATGATTGCATGTAAAAGATTTGAATAATCAGGATTCTCACTACCCATAAGAGGCATGATATAATCATCAATAAGTGTTTTTGTAAAAAGCGTTCCCTGAATATTGGATAAAACATTTACGATAATACATATAATTACAAGTGCATATTGAAATTTATATTTCTTACCGACATATACCATTAAACGCTTAAATATCTGACCGGCATTTTCAACCTTAACCTTTGGTCCTCTGTATCTGCCACCGCCCGGTCCTTTAATAACCTTTACATTTTCTTCTGCCATCAGTGTGCGCCTCCCTGCTCATCAAAATCTCCGCCTCCACCGGTCTGGGATTCATAAACCTCTTTATAAATCTCATTACTCTTTAGAAGCTCATCATGAGTTCCGATACCGTTGATACTTCCCTCATCCATAACAATGATTCTGTCAGCCTCCTGCACACTGTTAATTCTCTGTGCAATTATAAGCTTGGTTGTTCCGGGTATAACCTCTTTAAATGCTTTTCTTATCTTTGCATCCGTAGCTGTATCAACCGCACTTGTGCTGTCATCAAGAATTAAAATCTTAGGCTTTTTAAGAAGTGCCCTCGCTATGCAAAGTCTCTGTCTCTGTCCTCCGGAGACATTGGTTCCACCCTGCTCTATATGGGTATTATAGCCATCGGGAAGTGCTTCTATAAACTCATCCGCACATGCCATCCGGCAGGCCTTACGACACTCCTCGTCCGTGGCATCCTTATCGCCCCACCTCAAGTTATCATATATGCTTCCACTAAATAATACATTCTTTTGAAGCACAACAGATACTTCATTTCTCAATACCTCCAGGTCATATTTTCTGACATCAACTCCGCCTACCAAAAGCGAACCGTCTGAAACATCATAAAGTCTGCTGATAAGATTAACAAGGCTCGACTTGGAGCTTCCTGTTCCACCGATTATTCCTATGGTTTCACCGGATTTAATATGCAGATTTATATCGTCAAGAACATATCCTCCGGACTCACCCTTGTTATAAGCAAATTTTACATCCTCGAAATCAATATCACCGTTTTTAACCTCCATTACAGGATTATCCGGATTGACTATATCGGGAGTTTCATTTAAAACCTCTGCAATACGTTTTCCCGAGCTCATGCTCATGGATACCATTACAAATATCATGGCAACCATCATAAGACTCATAAGTATATTCATACAGTAAGCAAGAAGACTAACCAGATCACCGGTATTAAGTCCTCCCGTTCCCGAAATAATCATATGAGCTCCAACCCAGCTTATAAGAAGAATAGTTACATTTACCGTAGCTATCATGGTAGGAGTTGTAAAAGCCATAACCTTTTCTGCCTTAATAAACATCTTATATATATTGTTATTGGCTTTCTTAAATTTTTCATTTTCATATTCTTCCCTGACATACGCCTTGACAACTCTTATAGCTGATACATTTTCCTGAACGCTCTCATTTAAATCGTCATATTTTTTAAAAACTTCAGAAAAATACTTCATAGCTCTTGACATAACGAAGACAAGAAATACCGACAAAAAGATTACAGCAACAAGATAAATGCTTGCAATTCTTGCATTTATCATAAATGCCATTATCATTGCAATAATCATGGAAAACGGTGCTCTTACACACATCCTTATAAGCATCTGAAATGCATTTTGAACATTGGTCACATCAGTAGTAAGTCTGGTTACAAGACCTGAGGTAGAATATTTATCTATATTTGAAAAAGCAAAGGTCTGGATATTATTAAACATTGCCTCTCGTAGATTTCTGGCAAAACCGGTGGAGGCCTTTGCTCCAAATACACCGCCTAAAATACCGGATAACAGACCAAGCAAAGCAAGAACCACCATAACTATGCCTGTTTTTACTATGTAATCCATATCTCCTTTTTCAATACCGTTACTTACAATTTTGCCCATTAAAAGAGGTATAATCATATCAAAGATTACCTCAAAAATCATAAATACAGGCGTAAGTATGGTCGCTTTTTTAAATTCCTTAAGATGTTTTCCGAGTGTCCTTAACATAAGCGGTATATATCCTTTCAGAATAACAATTTTTACCTATAATCACACTATTAATTATAACTAAAACCGTCTTAAAATATCAATATAATATATGTGAAATCTTTTTGAAAAAAAATATGTTGAATGGTACATTTTAACTAAGTGCCATCCAACATACTTTTAATAATGTCCTTATTATGACATAAATATTTTATTAAAATATATCATATCTCTTCTTGCCGTATAACAATGCCGCAATACCCATAAGCGATATAATTATCATCACAACAGGAGCCTTGGCATTGAATGTATCTCCTGTCTGAACCGATTTATCCGTAGTATTGGTTGTAGTATTGGTTGAGGTAACAGAAGTCGATGTATTCGGTGTCTTCGAAACCGTATCTGTATTAGTCTTTATCTTTACCTCATCCTTCGATGTTTCGTTTTCCTTAACGGTCACAGTGGTTTTTTCTCCGGTTGTTACGGTATATCCGTCAGGGACCTTTGTAACCTCAACGGTATAATCACCTGTCGGAACATCTGTAAGTGTAATCTTACCGTTTGTATCCGTTGAATGACTGGAGGTATCTCCTGTAGGATCTGTTACATTGACGGAAGCATCAGGTACAGGCTTATTGGTATTTTCATCAATTACCGTTATCTCAAGATTTCCCTTGCCTGCATTATTTATCTTGGCAAGATGCTCGGCTATCTCAAGCTTCTTAACAGTAACCGTCTTGGTCTCACCTACAGTAACCTTCTTACCTGCAGGAACCTTTGTGACTACTATATCATAATCACCGGTATCTATCGGATTAACAAGTATCTGTCCGTTTGCATCAGTTGTATATTCCTCGGTATTGCCCTTTGAATCGGTAACCTTTACAACCGCATCCTTTACAGGCTCACCTGAATCTTCCTCGACAACCGTAATCTTAAGTCCGCCGGTTGGCGTAATCTTTGCTACGTGTGTCGCGGTTTTTCCTTCTTCAACCTTCTTGGTTGCCTCCTCACCTGTTGTAACTCTGTATCCGTCAGGAACCTCAGTAACACTTATCTTATGATTTCCTATAGGTGTATCTTTAATGGTTATCTTTCCGTTGGAATCAGTTGTATATTCCTTAGAATTGCCGCTTGGGTCTGTTATCTTAACCTTTGCACCCGGAACCGGAGCCTGTGTATCTTCATCAAGAACGGTTACCTCGAGATTACCCACATCAACCTTATTATAAAATCTACCAAAGGTAAATACCGTACCGTCTGCCAACTTATTAACATTTGATGCAATCGACTTTCCGGCTGCCTTATCTGCAGCTGTAACGTATTTTTCGGAGGAAACCGTGTAATGGTAAATTCCCTCGGTATCCTTTGTAACCACAAGCTTAATATCTATTTCACCATCGGAGTTGGTAATATTATTGCTTACACTTACCTGATTTGCTTCTTTAATTACATAGTAATACGTACCCTCAGCACTGAATGTAATATAATCAAATCTGAATTCGGAATTGGCAGCATTTGTCGTAGTAAGAATCGGTGTCAATCCGCTTGTACTGTATGTACCGTCCGTTTCATATAATTCAAATGTAAAATCTCCCTCTTTTATAGGAATTGTTTCAACCTGATCAGCTTCAGCCTTTTCCTTACTTAAGGTCTTTGTAAGTGCCTTTTTACCGCCAAACTGGAACTGGTCATCATAACCGGCACTTCTGTCATGGTATATATAGTGGAACTCTGATGATACGTTTACCGTACCGCCTGTAGCAATCCAACCGGCCGCTGTATCAACTATATTAACATTTGCAGTTGTTTTAGGAACCAAAAACAAGCCTACTGATTTTTTCAAATCAACATTTGTAGCATTAGGAAGATTCCAAATAACCTTCTGACATATATTTTTATCTATATTATTTTCTTTTTTAATGTTGGTTCATCAGC
>CALGGL010000104.1 GCA_937915975.1 uncultured Lachnospiraceae bacterium
AAAATTAATTGGAATTAGTATGCACATTTGTATTATATCAGCCTTCGGCAGTAAGCATATTTTTCTCATTTATAAAGTTTATGAAATCATCCTCAGGAATAGGTTTTGAAAAATAAAATCCCTGTATATAACTTATGCCGAGTTTTTCCATTGTTTCAAGCATTTCTTTTGTCTCTATACCTTCTGACACTATCTTAAGCTGCAAACCGTGAATCATATGCATAGCAGCTTCCATAACATATTTTGCCTTACCGTTTTCAAAGTAAGAAACTATCATATCCCTGTCAAACTTGACAAGCTCAACCGGCATATCCACAACATAGTTGAGATTGGAATTTCCGGTTCCGAAGTCATCCAATGAAAAGTTGACTCCGTATTCGATGAGCTTGTTCATATTGTCAAGCAGAAGCTTCTTTTCATATATTGAGCCCGATTCCGTTATCTCAAGATTAATCATAGACGGATCAACATTGTACCATTCCATAATCTCAATAAAGCTGTCGGCCAAAAATTCATACGATGCCTGAACGGTTGACAGATTGACTTCAACATACTTTAAGCCGTAATTTTCGGGATATTTGCTGGTGATAAACTGGCATACCTTCTTGAATACCATTTCGCCTATCTTAAGTATCATACCGTTTTGCTCGGCAGTATTTATAAATACACCCGGAGGAATTACCACACCGTTTTCGTCTATTATCCTTACAAGTGCTTCTGCGGATACGAAACGCTTCTCCTCAACAGAATATATAGGCTGATAGAAAACGACAATTCTGTCTTCGGTTATTGCATCTGAAATCATCTGTTCCAGACGCTGATCCTCATACATTTGCTCTGCGATACTCTCATCAAGTGTAAGCATGCCGGTCTCGGCAAGCTCTATGCTGTTTTTTCTGGCATGTATTATGCAAGGAATAATGTCGTCGGCATGGTGGCACACCTTTACGCTTGGCATACCTATAATATCCGGACTGATCATATAATCCTTTTTTGGACCCCAAGGTTCGTCGAACCGGTCATTAATCATATCAATCAATGAATTATAATCCTTTTGCTTCATAACAAATGTAAGCTTACCCTCGGCTCCTGAGAAAGCAAGGACATTATTTATTGATGAGGCAAAACCAAGTATTTCGTGGGTTATGAGTGCATCCTTGTTTCTGTCGTTTGGAACAAACGGAGTATTCATAACTATATCAATAAGTGCAGCATCCTCATTGCTTCCGTATATCTGGCGCAAGTATTGAACAAGCGCACCTGAAGTAAAAAGTCCGGTTCTCCTGTCTATATTGGTTTCGGGATTTTCAAGGCTAAGATAAATAATCAATACACCCAATGAGCTTGCAAAGCCTACTAAAAGGAGCTTGTTATCAATAAATTGAATCAAAGCAGCGACAACCCAGATAATCATCCAAGAAAGCGCAGCCTTTCTTCTTGCGGGATTAAGCTTGTCCTTGTGGCGGAACAAAAGATAAAATGTAATTACAAAATATGTTATGCAAAAGAAATATGTGGTAAGAACACTTGGACCGTATGTAAATGTAGCGAACTCATCCGATGTGTTTTTGTAAATAGGAAGAAGAATCACAAGTATAATTCCTGTTACGAGCATACCAAAATAAAATGTAACTCTTTTTTCATAAAGCTTTTTTTGAATAAAAATATCCGAGCATATATAAAGAAGTCCGAAAAATGCAACAACAATAAGTGAGATAAGATATGCTTTGCATATGATGTCCACAACTATTGACGGGAGTGTATCAACATAATGAAGAGCAATCATAGAAATTATATCAAGAGATAATCCTGATGCGATGGCGAAAAAAATCCTAAGAAAAGCTACCTCGGTATTGAGATTAATTTTACTTTTCTTCTGATAAAATATAAATATTACAATTAGAAAGGCCATGCCGCAGCATTGCATTTTTATGTTCATAAGTAATCCTCTGTCTTTAAATTATCTCTAACATTTCTATTCTATTATTTTATTGGCACTTTGGCAATAGAAAAAAGTAAATAAATACTGATTTTTTGGCATAAAAAAGGATAAAAAAGAATATATGCATATTATTTGCGGAACAAAAATGGTCAAAGGGGTAAATTTGATGTTTTTTCTTGAATATATCAGGCTGTTATGCTATTATTTTTAGAATAGGGTATATAATATTCTTTATTAAAACACAACTATATAATTAATAGGAGGGTAAAATATGAATTGTACAGTATGCGGTGCTGTCGTTCCCGCAGGTCAGCAGGTTTGTCCTATGTGCGGTAATATGATTCAATACCAACAACCGCAGCAGGGATACGGACAGCCACAGAACTTTGCACAGCAGCCACAGCAGGGTTATGGACAGCCACAGAATTTTGCACAACAGCCTTACGGTCAGCCGCAGGGTTATGGACAGCCTCAACAGGGATATGGTCGTCCGATGGGAGGATATGGTCAGCCTGCTTACGGAACCAATATGGGAAGAAACTTTACGGGAGCAGCACAGGGATTTTCCTTACTGACTATTCTTCAGATGGTAGGAGCTTTACTTATTCTGCTTGCGCCTATATTTAACTGGTATTCTGCTAAAGCAAAGTATGGCAGCAATTCAAGCAAGATGACTGCCAATATGTTTAAGCTTGGAGGAAAAGAATACATAAATAAGGGCTCTATAATAGCTTTTGCTGTAATTATATTAATAATCGGTATAGTATTACTTGCATCTGACATTATGGATTTTGTTCCAAGCATGAGCAGCTTTAAGCAGAGAAATTCATATCTTGTAATTATTGAACTTGTTCTTATTGCACTTGCTCTTTTATTCCTTATACTTGTGTTCTTTAACAAGGATTTAATGGATGCGGTTAAGGAAGGTAAGGAAGCTCTTAAGAGCAGCTCGGAGATAAAGGGACACAGTAATCATGGTTTTGGACCGATAGCAGGATGGATTGGTGTTGGTCTTGCAACAGTTCCTAGAGTTATGAAGATGGTTAAGAAGTAATATAATATCTAATTATTAAACTATTATTTTAATAATTATGAAAAGTTATATAACTTTCACAATTATATAATTAAAGATTATAAGGAG
>CALGGL010000105.1 GCA_937915975.1 uncultured Lachnospiraceae bacterium
GCAGGTAAATATTAATGCCAGATAATTCCATCTATACAATTAATAGCATTAATATTTACCTGCGGGTAAACCGATACTATCTTAGAGTCTTTAAAGCCGTTTTCTATATTTCCGTAAATGACCTCTGATTCATCCGTTCCAAGATAAACATAGCCCGCATTATCCGGATCCGGATATATACAGTTAATATTACCAAAGCCTATATCCTTACTGCTGTAATATGCCGTAACCTTTCTGTTTTCAATAGTAAATATGGATCCGTCGAGATTTTCACCGTATATAACTCCGTTAGGTCCCATTCTTAACTCACATACGTACTCATTGTTTATCTGGGGTTCGTTTATGAGATGAAATTCATTATTTGTATCCACATATGCCATTCCCTGAGTAGTTGCAATAATTATATTTCCGTCTAAATCCTCAACCATAGCTCTTATGGAATATGAATTAAGACCTTCAACCTGTCCGTAAACAGTAAACTCACCTTTTTCATAAACAGCTACACCATTATCATTGGTACCTATCCAAAGTCTGTCCTTGCTGTCGACATATAAACTTACAACACTGGCAATTCCTGTTGAAGAATCAAATCGTTCAAAATCAATGCCGTCATATCGAATAAGTCCGCTGTAGCTTCCAATCCATATAAAACCATCAGAAGTCTGGGCTATGGAATTAGCTTCAGATGTAGGAAGTCCGCTTGAATTATCATACAAAAATGAAGTAAAGCCTATTCCGCTTCCGGTAAAATCCACGTTGGTGGAATAGCTTTCTGCTACAATGTCATCGCTATTTTCCTCTTCATTTTCCTCATTATTTATTTTTTCTGTGTCTGAGTCTGCATAAGAAATAATGCATATATGTGCAAATGCAGATGTAAGCAGCATAATCATCATAAGAAATGTACAAATAACATTTAATCTTTTTTTCATTTTAATCTTCCTTTTCGACAAAATCGTAAAAAATGCTATAAAGATATTTTCATCGTTACATAATCAATAATACTATAATTCAAGGATCAAACAAATGTCAATATAAGAAGCCAAATAGCCAAAGTGGTATTTTATTACCTCTTCCAACCTCTTCATCATCGATAGCCAGAAAACTATCCGGAATATCTTTAATCTGTTCAAAGCTCTTTTTTTTCCCTCCAACCTCAAACAGGTATTTTCCTCCAACAAAAAAGTCACCCTTTGCCGGATAAGTCACCATATAATCTGCCGATTTAACCTGATTAAGAAAAAAAGTCTCTCTTACAGTTCCTATATTAATATTTTCTGTTAAAGCGTACATAATATTTGTATTATCACAATATATTTTATCAGGCCTGGACATATTGGAAAGACTTGATTTTTCCGATGTCAAGAGATTTAGTAAATCTGCCCTTGCCAATGTATACAACATCTTAATGCCCTGATTTCTGTCAGTTTCAAGTTGATTATATAGTTCTGACATATTTGGTGTCTGTGGACAGCTTTGCGCCAAAATGTACAACATTTTCTTTATCTTTTGAACTGTAGAATAATTCACATTATATACAGCCGGATAATCGCTTTCAAGTATCTGATTAACAATCTGAGTAAGCCTTACGTCATATCCACTATAAACTTCCTTATAAAATGGATAATATCCTTTTTTAAGATAATCAGAAAAAAATTTGAGAACCCTTATATTTTCAACAACACTCGTAGCTATATCAATATGATTGGTAATCAATTCGGTCAATTTTATAGCATCATATTCTCCTGCTCCTTCAAACAAAAGATACTCTCTAAAGGATAAACCCGGCAATTTGTAAGTTATCTGCCTTCGCGAAAGATCACCACTATCATATTCCATCTTTAGAAGGGATGATCCGGTGTAAACAATATTTATTTTAGGAAAATCATCATATATGTTTTTTATAATTATTTGCCAATCCTTAAGATGATGAACCTCGTCTATAAATAAATGCGTTCCGCCATTTTTATAATGTTCTTCAACCAGTTCAGTCAAATCATGTGTTTTAAACCATAGATTATCCAATGATACATACATTGCTTCATCTGAATCAGCTCCAAAACTCTCTTTTATGTGTTGCAAAACTAATGTTGTTTTTCCCGTTCCTCTCGAACCTATAATTGAGATTAATCTGTCACGCCAATCTATTCTATTCATCAGAAATCTTTTTGTATTTAATGCTGTTTCTCTGACTCTTCTGTGCGAAGCATCCATAATTTTATAATATTCTTCTTTTTCCATAACTACAACACCTCTATATATCAATGGATTATATAATCTATTATACCATTATTTTAATGTTTGTAAACATTAATTTTTTTATTATTTTAATGTTTGTAAACATTATTTATACGCGTTTTTTAATGTTTATATACATTTTTTAGATTTTGATATTTATAAAAAAGGCGTTTTTAACTAATTTATTTTTTTAAATATTCCATAATAACATCATAATTATCCGGCTGATGAGGAAATGTACAGTCAGTGCATATTTTTATCTTCTTTCCGTCTTTTTCCTTATATGACGGATTACCCGGACAGTGCTCCATATTATATAAAGGGCAATAGCAAAAAAGACAGTTTAAATGCTCAATATCCTTGTGGCAAGGATAATATTCGCAATCAGTATTCTCGAAAAAACGATATGAGTTCTCCATATTCATCTCTATTTTCATCTCCAAATTATATTGTCAAATAATACTTCAATTATACTCTACGCCTTCACAATAACAATAGTAAGATATTCTGCCGGAATTTTCTCCGCAGTCAAGCCATACCATATTCTCTCATTCTCCATGCCACAGTTTGCTATGACATATATATCAAGTTCTTTCTTCTTCTCTTCCGCTCTAAGATAAGACATAAGCTCATCTAATTTTCTTCCCGACTTCATATATATGCGAGTTCCTCTATAATCCGAAGTACCGGCTATATCATGATTTGCCGAGATTATATGTATCTCATCGCTTCCGCTTGAAAGAGATATGCCAAGCCTTGCCGCAGCCGCACAAAAGGAAGGGATTCCGCTTATGGTTTCCACTCTTTTTCCACGCTTAAAAAGAATATCCTGAACATAAGCAAATGTAGAATAAATACTTGGATCTCCTATGGTAAGAAAGCCCACTTTTTTATCTTCATCTATATATTTTTCTATATCATCCGCTATCTGTCTGTGGGATTCTTCCAAAAGCTTTTCATCCTTTGTCATCAAAAATTTCTTACATATAATTTCCTTATCATCTATATTCTCAACCGACTCTTTGGCTATATTATATGCGTGGCAATTTTCTTTGGTTTCCGTAGGAAGTATGATTACATCACATTCACCTATGATTCGAACAGCCTTTATGGTCATAAGCTCCGCATCCCCGGGTCCCACACCTATTCCGTATAAAATTCCTTTATTATCATCTGATTTAGAATTCATTTTTTCAACCTTTTTTAATAATTTTAAAGCTCAAAATCTTTACTTTCGCTCTGCCATCTTTTTTATAAATGCATCGACAAAGGAAGGACATGAAGGATAATAAAGATGCGAAAATCCCCACCAATGGTTATCACTCACATAGCAGCAGTCCCATGTTTTATCCGTAATCGGTTTTACAGCCCTTACATCCGTTCCGTTATCGGTGCTGTCGTAATAATGAAATTCGTGTCCTTTGATTATATAATCATCGGATAAAAATCTGCTTTCTTTATCCGATAATTCAACATACCCAAACCGAACAAGCTTACCTGTATAACTAACCTTAGCATCTATCACTCCTGTCAAAGCATAGGTATTACCCTTATCATCCTCTAACTCCCTGTGAAGATACATAAAGCCGCCACACTCCGCAAGTGACGGAAGTCCATCTGATATTGCATTTTTTATTGACGCCAGCATAGTCTTATTGTTGCTAAGTCCTTTTGCATAAAGCTCAGGATAACCGCCTCCCAGCAGTAAACCGTCTATATCCTCAGGAAGCCTTTCATCATGCAGCGGAGAAAAATATTTAATTTTTACACCACGTTTCTCAAACATTCTTATATTTGTATCGTAATAAAAGCAAAAGGCTTCATCCCTTGCAACCGCAAGAGTTATACCAAAAATACAGATATCTTTACCGGTAAACTCTTTCTTTTTTGCATTAGAATTATCCGAGACCGGCGAATCTGTTCTATAGTTGTCAGACTTTTTATAATTCTCATTATCTACAAAACTTCCGGCTATACTTATTATCTCCTTTATATCAACCGTTTTTGATATATAGTCAGCACCCGTTTCGAGCTTATCTTTTATATCCTCAATTTGATTTTCAATATTATTAACTTTATTATTTATATTATTTATTGTCATTTTAAGTTGATTATTTTCTTTTTCTAAATTTTTTATTTTTTTATCAGTATAAAAAACTTCATCTTGTCCTATAAATTCAATTAATTGTTCACCCTTTAATACTCCTATTCTAATTAATTTTAATCCTAAATTATGTATAATATCTCCTAATCCAATTGTATCTTCATTAAGTTCTGGTTCTATTTCTTTGCATATTCCAATTATTTTCCTTATTGTTAATAAATCTTCTAAAATATTTGTTTTTATAAATGGTTTCCAAATATTTATACTAAATTTAATAAATTTATATGAACCAGTTTTTTCTGTTTGAATAATAAATGATATTAATTCTTTTATTTTCATTAAAAAATCATTATCACTTTTTTGTATATATTTCTCTATATCTATATATTTATTATTATTTTTACAAATATATATAATTCTTCCTATTTTATCTTTAATTATTTCTAATAATGCTTTTAATTTTTTCTTTCTTAGTTGACTAGAATATAATAGTGTCTCTTCCAAATCTTCAAAATTAAGGAAACTATTAAATAATTGCTCTTCTAAAAAATATAAAAACTATTTATCATAATAATAATTTATGAAA
>CALGGL010000106.1 GCA_937915975.1 uncultured Lachnospiraceae bacterium
TCACATTAAAATCATTTTCATCTACGTCCAAATCAAACCCCGATGTTAACTCACCAAAACAATGTGAAAATTCAACATTTTCCGTATTAAAACTGTTAAGATTATACCAATCTTTGTAACCTCTATTTGTTTTAAAAAACATAAGATATATTTCATGTAATGGCCTATTTAAATTATCATATAAACCATCTACATCTACATCATCTGTAAAAACAATTTGTGCTACTCTATCACCATAAATGTTTTCACCAAAAGCAAGTTTATTAATTTCACTTTCAAATTTATCTTTTTTAAGTCTCTTGAACTTCCTTAAATAGTACTTACACTCATAACCAGCAACAACTTTTTTATAATATAACGTATCTATGATTTCACCACTACTGTTTAAAATCAATTCACCATCATCATTAAATCCAAAAGTAACTCTAATATCACTTGGGTTAATAGTGAAATATCTGTTTTTTTCTTTTTGTTCGTAATCGCCACAAGCAACAACCTTAATAATGCTATTGATTTCTTTTAATTCCTCATAACCCATGGGGAAACTGTCACTTTCGGCAATTAATTCCAGAAGGTTGTTATCCTTTCCTTCTACCTTAACATGGGCACCGGCCTGCATGGACAATTCACGGATCTTCTCATGCAGCTCCTGGCGATCGCCACCGGCTTTTACCGCGTCCATCATAATGTTCTCCGTGGCCATAAAGGGGAGCTCCGACATCAAGCGCTTCTCGATGACTTTCTCGTAAACAACCAGACCATCCACCACATTCAGATACAGATCCAGGATCCCGTCAATGGTTAAGAATGCTTCTGCCACACTTAACCGCTTATTGGCGGAATCGTCCAGGGTTCTTTCAAACCACTGGGTAGCCGCCGTGATGGCGGGATTCAGCGCATCGATCATAACGTAGCGGGACAAAGAGGCGATTCTCTCACTGCGCATGGGATTTCTCTTATAGGCCATGGCCGAGGAACCGATCTGACTTTTCTCAAAAGGCTCTTCCACTTCTTTCAAATGCTGCAGCAAACGAATGTCATTGGAAAATTTATGGGCACTGGAAGCAATTCCCGCTAACACATTACAAACTCTGGTATCCAGTTTTCTGGAGTACGTTTGACCGGAAACCGGGAAACAGGAAGAGAATCCCATTTTTTCCGCGATCCGACGATCCGCCTCTCGACACGCTTCCTCATCCCCTTCAAACAATTCCAGGAAGCTTGCCTGGGTGCCGGTTGTTCCCTTGGATCCTAACAGTTTCATATGGGACAGCACATGATCCAGGTCTTCCAGATCCATTACCAGTTCCTGCATCCAAAGGGTTGCTCTTTTCCCCACCGTTGTGGGCTGAGCCGGCTGGAAATGAGTAAACGCCAGGGTGGGAAGTTCTTTATATTGATCCGCAAATACCGATAACTCCCGGATCACATTCACCAATTTTTTCTTCACCAGACGAAGACCCTCTGTCATAAGGATCACATCCGTATTATCTCCCACGTAACAGGAAGTGGCTCCTAAATGAATGATTCCGGCAGCCTTTGGGCACTGCACGCCGTAGGCATATACATGACTCATCACATCGTGTCTTACTTCCTTTTCCCGCGCCTTCGCCACCTCATAATTAATATCCTCTGCATGGTCCTTTAATTCCTGGATCTGCTCATCGGTGATCCTGGGATTCCCGTTGGCATCTTTCAAGCCTAATTCCTGCTCGGTTTCCGCCAGGGCGATCCACAATTTTCTCCAGGTTCGAAACTTCTTATCCTGAGAGAAGATGTATTGCATTTCCTTACTTGCATATCTTTCCGATAAAGGACTTACATATTTATCGTTCATCTTATTCTCCTCTTTCAAGTTATATTTACTATTTTTCTCATATGAGTTAACGCAAAAAAATATATTTTAATGCTCAATTATCCTCATAAGATTGTTACTTAAACCATAACTACTTTAACTTAAATAAGATGACATGTCAATAATCTTATGTACATCCTCACTGCATAATCACACCATTATCCAAAAACATCCCTTTTATATCTCCAGCTCCCTGCAAAGTCTGAGTCCTTTTTCCACGAAGCCTCCGCCAAACTGTCTTCTGATTTTCCAGGCATACCTGTTTTCAGCATTTTCAAACTTACAAATCTGAAAATCAATAACATCCGAAATTCGAAGTCCCGAATTATTATTAACATTGACTCCACCGATTTTATCAGCTTCAACAGTTCCATCTGTTTCACTATTATCAACACCCATAAGCTCTTTATAAAACCTCTTCATATCAAGAAGAACCTCGCATGCTGCATCGGCTGCCCACATGGTACGATTGTCAGGAGTAATTATATTTACGGTTTTCAAATCATAATGTGCTGCATTTTTCGTATTTTGAATCGCAAAACTTTGCTCTCTCACTCCAACATCTATATCCGGCATAGTAGCAAGATAAATCAAAAACAGCTGTATAAAATACACATCCCTTAAATCTATTCCCCAAGGAGTAAGAGGATTTAAGTCTATCATTCTAAGTTCAATATGTCCGACACCTTCCTCCTTAAGCTTCTTAAGACTGTATTTACCCACCGGTTTTAAACGTACAGGATAATAAAGCTCTGCCGATGAATGAATAAGTCCCAGATCAATATAAGCCGTTATGCTGTCTACATATTTTTCTATATTCCTATAATCAAGGATCGGTGTAAAAAAATTCCAATAGCCAAGCTCCGAGCATCTGGTACTTCCCATTCCGTTAAATATATCCTTACCAAGAACACCCTTTTCAACATATGAGCTGTCCAAAAGCGGACTTGCTGCCGTTATTGCAACGATTAGCCAATTATATACCTGAGCCTTTCCGGCAAGTGAAACATAGAACCGGTTCTTATAGCTTTTAAAGTCAGGCAATTCATCATCTCCAACGGAAGCATCGCCCTCATCACTTCTCTTTTTCTTCGCCTCATAATCAGCCCTTAGCAATTCCTCGGAAAAAGAATAGTTAAAATGGATACCGGAAAATGTCATCTTATATCTTCCGTATCTCTCGGAAAGGTATTCACGGTAAACCTCCTTCTCCTTTTCTTCACCCTCATATCTTGCTATGGGAATATCCGACTCCTTGCTTATGTAGGGCGGATTTGAAAACGGCCAAAGGTATTCCGGCTCGGGAAGCTTTTTTAATGTTTCCACTATGTAGCGTGTATGCTTTTCAAGCTCCCCCAAAGCTTCCCTCGCACTGCTTGTAACAGAGGTATTAATCTCAGTTTGATTCTCACAGAAATCCCTGACTATATTATCATTTCCCGGAAATGGATGCTTAGTCTTTGCAAAAAAACCGTCTCTGGTAATTCTCAGACTTTCTTTTTCAAGGCCGATATTTCCCTTAAGTATATTTTTTTGAACTTCTTTATTATTAAAATCCAACATAGTTTCACCTCAAAAATCACCATATCTTACAATGCCACGGTCATTAAAGCTTATTCTTTCTGCATAGCCTAATTTTCCTACCGCGAAAAGAAGCTTACACTCTGGCATACTCATATATAAAATCTCTCATTCTCTGACCGCTCATTATTCCATCGGCCAGCTTTCTCGCAGGTGATATAAGAGTTTCCGCACGCTCATATATAGAAGCAAGATATTTTTCTTCACCGAAGCCACGTTTGGAAAGTCCCTTTTCGGCAAGCACCAACACCTCTCTGCAAAGCACCTTTAAAGCTTCCTTATCTATGAAATCAGGCAGAATTCTTCTGTTCATAATCTTTCTTAATTCACCGGATGTATATCCGTGATGATAAAGCACATTATCATTTTTAAAAAGCTCCGTCACCTCATCCAAAACCTCGGATAAACCTACATGAAATGCAGCAACCGACATAGCATCCGAAAAAGGCTGGCAGCATCCGCTTCTGTACTCAATTGTTCCCCTGAATGTAAGATCTTCAAATTTGTATGTTCTGAGGAACTGAAGATCACTGTCTCCCGGCTTAAATCTATACGGATGATACTGCCCGTCTTCATAATACTCTCCGATTATCTCCTGCTGTGAAAAATACTCAATTATAGGAATCGGATGGAAATGAAGATAATGTCCGTTTCTTTCTGTACAGAATATGCTCGTTCTGTAAATATATTCCATAAGCTCATCTATATCATCGGGAAGCTTCTCAAAAACACCGATATTGTGTGGATTTATCCCATGAGTACTGTTTTCCCAAAACATATCCCTGATACATAAAACATCCGGTTCCTCATCCATCCACGAATTCGCGAAAAGAATACTTTTTATCGGCTCCAACAGTGAAAATGCATCAATGGTCTGAATCAGCTTGTCTTTTGTCACGTCAAGCTGAACCTGAGAGGCACAGGCATAAGCTCCAAAATCCGGATATTTATGGAAATACATCGGATATTCCCATCTTTCGGAACGTCTTAGATAGCCCTCAAGCATCTGATATCTCGGGACAGGTAAAAATACATTTTCATTTACCTTATATCCCGGATTAATACCCATACCGGTAAGTAAATGTTCGTGTTTCTCAAGCTTTGAATTCAAAGCATCTATATATTTCTTAAATCTGTCCGATATAGGAGTAAGACTCTTCTCCTTGGCAAATGAAAATTCAAGGTTATTGTATGAGCAGTCAAAGGATAAATTATCCCCCGTAACAGGCTCGGTTGCAGAGTATGCATAACCGTTTTCATCAAACCCCTGTGGTACAAAGCCATACTCCTCACAAAATTCCTTAGTCACACTTCTTGTTACATTAAAATCAGTTGCCTTCCCGGTAAGATTTACAACCGGCATCTCAATTTCTATTCCTATATAATTATCTTTTTTTGTAGTTGTCGGAACTATATATCTTTCATACAGTGCCTTTTTTAATTCTTCCTTGTTCATAAGTAACTCCTTTTTATAATCCTACGACTATCCCTTTTTACATTTTTTATTGTTCCGATAACAATCGGTATATAATTACAGATTAGAGAATGATAAGTAAAGCTTTTCCATATCCTTAGGGTCCTCAACATAAAGATTTCCATGTTCCTTACCCTGATACAAAAGATAAGCTCCCTTATAGGCAAATAGTGTAGCCGCAGGCACCTTGCTCCATTCATTTTCCTTAATTCTTTTTTCCTCCGGTCTTTTGTCCCAGTCCGACTCCTTCATACCCATCCAACCGGACTCCTCGCCGCTGTCAAATATTGTTCCCTTTGTAAGTGGATCCGTAGAAAAAATCACCCAACTGTTACCCTGATGAAAATGTAAAGAACCATATAGATTTGTATGTGCATATAATAGCTCTCCGTCATATATAAGAAGATTAAGCTTATTTCCGACTGACATTTTTGCTACAATGTCCTCCAGCACACTGAATCTTTCTTTATCTTTTAGCTCCCTTCCTTTTTTTTCGCTCTCCTCATTTATCTTATCTATGATATACAAAAGAATTCTTTCACTGTCGGTCTCGCCCTTTTGCTTTTTTACATATTCATTCATAGGAGCAAAATCAAAGATTGTTCCGTTATGAATAAGAGTCCATCTCCTTTTATACGCATCAAAGCCGGTAAACGGATGACAGTTTTTCAAATCCACATTTCCTATGGTCGCTCTCCTTATATGAGCAAGCACTACAGGTGATGCGATATCCTCCGTAAATCTCTCCTTAAGATAATTACTTTTTGATGCCTGAAGCGTTTCCTTTTCGATGTTCGTATGGATTCCGTCAAGCAAAGCAAGTCCCCATCCGTTCGGATGACCGTCACTGTGCGAGTAGAACTCACGCAAAAGACTGTTAAGCTTTATTTTTTTTGAACTGCTGTATCCAAATATCTGGCACATAACTCTTCCTCCCCGTCACACAATTTACAAGCATCAATATATAATTTATTGTATTAAACCGTCTTTTATTTGTATAATTCTTTTTCGATATAATCCGTTATAGGAAAAAACTATAACAGATGACATATGGGGTTGTGAAATAAATTGACAAACCAATTTCTATGTTTTACAATGTACTTAACAAGCTAGTCGGAGAGGTGACGTGCATCACCTACTCTGGCGCCAACTAATTAAACTGTAAGAACAGCCATCTTAATCTTTGCAAGAGTCAGGATGGCTGTTCTTATGTTCTCTATGTAACTTAATTATATCAATTGCGAGTTTTATAACTGCAATAATAATCAGGTGATAAGCACATCAAAGCAAAATACTACAAATGTAAACAAGAATGTCCAAAATTACTGTTTATCGCAGTAAGACAGGTATCAGATTGGTTAATATATTTCACACTTTATTTACTTATGGGCAGGAAAAGCATATGAAAAGGCTGATACAACAACATTTGCCCGATTTGTGTAAAATCAAAAGTGAAAATCCGAATTAATTCGCTCAGAAACCGAACTGTTTGAGCGTAGCGAGTTTTCGGTTTCGTGCGAATTAAAAGGATTTGAACTTATTGATTTCACAAATTGTTGGCACGTTGTGTATCAGCCTTTTTAATATGCTTTCCTGCTAAACAGTATTGGCAGTGTGAAATATATAAGTATTTTCACTCACACCATACTGCGATAAACAGAAGTTTACTGATTTAGCAAATTGATTGCGTGTTGGCAAACTGCCTTTTTATATTCGTATTTATGAAATTATATATCGTGGCAATCAAAGCATACCATGTCATCTAACCGACCTTGCGATTACGCCTTACGCTTTATTCTGTTCAGCGACAAGATTCTCGCTGTTGTACATATGTCTAAGCTTTGGCTTTTCAATCTTGCCGGTTGGATTACGAGGAATATCTGCAAATATAATCTTTCTCGGACGCTTATATCTCGGAAGCTCCTTACAGAACTCATTTATCTCATCCTCGGTTACGCTTCTGCCCGGCTTAAGCTCGATAATGGCTGCGGAGATTTCTCCGAGTCTCTTGTCTGCTATACCGATAACCGCAACATCCTTTATATCATTGTGCTTGCTTAAGAAGTTCTCTATCTGAACAGGGTAGATATTTTCACCACCGCTTATGATTACATCCTTCTTTCTGTCAACAAGGAAGATAAATCCATCCTCGTCGTACATAGCCATATCACCGGTGTAAAGCCATCCCTCATCATCAAGTACCTCGGCTGTTGCCTTCTCATCCTTATAGTAGCACTTCATGACACCCGGTCCCTTAACAGCAAGCTCCCCTACATCGCCCTTTGGAACTTCGCATCTTTTTTCATCTACAATCTTAACCTCCCAGCCGTAGCCCGGAACACCGATTGCTCCCACCTTATGGGTATTTTCAACTCCAAGGTGAACGCAGCCCGGTCCGATAGATTCGCTAAGACCGTAGTTTGTATCATAATCATGGTGTGGGAAGATTTCCTTCCATTTCTTTATCAGGCTCTGAGGTACAGGCTGTGCACCTATGTGCATAAGTCTCCACTGGTCAAGCTTATAATCCTCTATCTTAAGCTCGCCCTTTTCAAGAGCAAGTAGTATATCCTGTGCCCAAGGTACCAAAAGCCAGACTATCGTACAGCCCTCATTTGAAACCGTGTCAAATATAGTCTTAGGTGTAACACCCTTAAGAAGTACAGCCTTGCTTCCTGAGATAAGACTTCCGAACCAGTGCATCTTAGCTCCGGTATGATAAAGCGGAGGTATGCAAAGGAACACATCATCATGAGTCTGTCCGTGATGCTTTTGCTCAACTGCTGCCGAATGCATAAGTGATCGGTGAGCATGCAGTATAGCCTTTGGAAATCCTGTTGTACCCGATGAGAAATATATCGCTGCATCGTCATCATCTGTAAGCTTTATATCAGGACTTTTGCTTGAACAGTTGGCAGCAAGGGTTGTATAGTCCTCCGCAAAGGTAGGGCAGTTCTCACCTACATAGAATAACAGTCTGTTCTTTTCTATCTCATCGGCTATTTCTTCTATACGTCCTATAAACTCAGGTCCGAATACGAGAATGTCTACATCTGCAAGATTAAGACAATATTTTATTTCCTCAGAATCATATCTGAAATTAAGTGGTACAGCAAGTGCGCCGGTTTTTAAAATTCCGAAATATATCGGAAGCCACTCGAGGCAGTTCATAAGAAGAATTCCAACCTTATCTCCCTTCTTTATACCTCTCGATAAAAGAAGATTTGCAAATCTGTTTGCCTTCTCATTAAATACATGCCAGGTTATCTCACGTCTGTAATGGCAAAACGGATTGGCTTCGATAAGCTCATAATCTCTCCATGTTACTCTTCTCTTTTCCTGTATATCAGGATTAATCTCAACAAGACATACCTCGTCGGCATAGTCTCTTGCGTTTCTCTCTAAATATTCTGTAATCGGCACCTTACTATCCTCCTGTTTTTTTATTTATTTTTGAAATACGAGTTGCTTCATTACTTCGTAATTCTCGCAACTTTACAGAGTGTATCCCACTTCAAAAGCCTTAACATTGATATCAACCGTCTTAGGCGGAACTACATTTTTAATAGTTTCTACCCAGACCTCTTTATCAAATTCCATCTTAGTTGCAACCACACCGAGAATTATTGTGTTAAATACTCTTGTATTGCCAAGCTTTTCTGCCTCTGCCATAGCATCAAGAGAAGTTACATCATATTTTTCAGAAAGCTCCTCAATAATATTTTCAGGATACTCACATGCTCCTGTAACAACCGTCATAGGATCGATACGCTGGTCATTTACGATTATGTGACCGTCCTTCTTTAAGAAATGAGCATATCTTAAAGCCTCGAGTCTCTCAAAGGCTATAAGCACATCTGCCTGTCCTTCCTCAACTATAGGCTCAGCAACATCATGTCCGTATCTTACATAGGTTACAACACTTCCTCCTCTTTGTGCCATTCCGTGCACCTCAGAGATTTTAACATCATATCCGCTGGCTGTTGTAAGGTTACCGAGTATACGGCTTGCAAGAAGCGTACCCTGTCCGCCTACGCCAACTATCATTACATTTACTGTCTTTTCAGCCATATTACTCACCCGCCTTTACTAAAGATATCGCTTCAAACGGACATTTACTCTGACAGAGACCGCATCCGTTACACATGGTTTCATCTATTATGATATGTCCGTCCTTCTTGGTAATTGCAGGACATCCCGGTACAAGACAAGCTCCGCAGCGTCTGCACTTTTCATCGTCAACTACACATTTACCCTTCGGAACGTATTCCTTAAGCAGTGCACAAGGCGACTTAGCGATAATAACAGAAACCGCATCTCTTGCAACTTCTGTCTTAACTATCTCCTCAAGCTTCTTTTGGTCAAATGCATCAACCTCATATACATGTTCAATTCCCATAGCCTTACAGAGATTATAAATATCTATGGCATAGGTAGGCTCACCCTTAAGAGTCTTACCTGTTGCCGCATGGTCCTGATGGCCTGTCATACCGGTTGTAGAATTATCAAGTATGATAACTGTTCCGGTTGACTTGTTATAAACCATATTCATAAGTGAATTGACACCAGTATGAAGGAAGGTTGAATCACCGATAACAGCAACCCAGTCCTTTATGAACTCCTTGCCCTTTGCCTTCTCCATACCGTGAAGCATGGAAATACTCGCTCCCATACATACCGTTGTATCAATTACATTTAACGGTGCAACCGCACCAAGGGTATAACATCCTATATCACCGGCAGCATGTATCTTAAGCTTTTTAAGAACTGAAAATGTAGCTCTGTGCGGACATCCAGGACAAAGAATAGGAGGCCTGTTTGGAGCCTCGGCAGGCTCGCTTATATCAAGCTCCTCGCCTAAGATTGCTTTTCTTAACATATTGGCACTGTACTCGCCCTGAACGGTAAATATTTCCTTGCCGATACATTTGATGCCCCAGGACTTAACCTGCTCCTCTATAACAGGCTCAAGCTCCTCAACTATGTAAAGGGTATCTACCTTGGAAGCAAATTCTTCGATAAGCTTCTTCGGAAGCGGATTAACAAGTCCAAGCTTAAGTATAGATGCATCAGGAAGTACTTCCTTAACATACTGATACGGGATACCGCTTGATATAACTCCGATTTTGGTATCCTTATATTCAACCTTATTTACAGGCAATGTGTTGGCATCCTCAGCCATATCCTTAAGACGCTTTTCAACAAACTTATGTCTTTCTATGGCACAGGCCGGCATCATAACATTCTTACGCATATTTCTTTCGTAAGG
Source organism: uncultured Lachnospiraceae bacterium (assembly GCA_937915975.1). GTDB lineage: Bacteria > Bacillota > Clostridia > Lachnospirales > Lachnospiraceae > Coprococcus_C. The sequence continues at coordinate 10,180 of CALGGL010000106.1, forward strand.
AGTGCTCTCATGCTCGACTCTTTCCTCAAGATTTACCATACCCTGCGAGTGGGATAATCTTGTAGTTGTTCTAAGCATAATCGGTGTATCATATTTTTCCGAATACTCAAATGCAAGCTTTGTAAATACTCTTGCCTCCTCGCTGTCAGAAGGCTCAAGCACAGGAACCATAGCTGCTCTTGCAACCATACGTGAATCCTGCTCGTTCTGGGAGCTGTATATGCCCGGATCATCTGCCGCAACAAGTACAATTCCTCCCTTGACTCCTATATAAGAGCATGAGTATAACGGGTCGGCTGCAACATTTACTCCAACCATCTTCATGGAGCAAAGGGAACGTGCACCCGCCATGGAAGCGCCGATAACAACCTCCATCGCAACCTTTTCATTTGGTGCCCATTCTGCATAGACCTCATCATACTTTGCGATATTTTCACTAATCTCTGTACTTGGTGTTCCCGGATAAGCGGAAGAAACAGTGACCCCCGCTTCATATGCACCACGTGCAATAGCCTGATTACCAAGCATAATCTGTTTCTTACTCAAAGAAAATTCCTCCAATCTGTCTTGTGTTTCTGTGATAATTTATCTTTATTACACCTAAAGTAATATTATATACCAATCAGACGATATTTTGAAGTGTTTTTTGCTAATTCCAATAAAAAACAAACCAACAAATATGGTTAAATAAAAAACAAAATCGCCGGTACCAACTAAGGAATACTCAATCGATACCGGCTTTTTTGCTTATAGGGTTTTATTATGTTACAAGCATGGTTTATGCTGTCTACATGTGATATTTTATTATGTATATTTTTTAATTTCAAGATAGTGTGCCAATTTGTCACATTTAATATTTTTCTTCAAGTTTAGATAAAGTTATGGTACAATGAGCATACAATTGACGAAAATAGTAAAGTATACAATATATTCATAATATATCTTCAGGGCTGACAGGAGAGATAACGTGAGCAATTCATTTGGCGAAATTATAAAAAACTTAAGACAACAAAACAATCTGTCCCAACTGCAATTAGCAGAGCGGTTATTTGTTGATCGTTTTACAGTTGCAAGATGGGAAAACGGGCAGCGTACACCGGATGCTCTTCTTTTGCCACGACTTGCTTTATGCCTTAATGTGGACTTAACCACATTGCTTAACAGCATGGATGAATCAGATGATACAAAAAATGTTATCCTGGTTGATGATGAACGTATCATACTTACAGGCGGTCTTCCTATCCTTGAAAAGGTTTTACCAACAGCATCTATAACAGGCTTTATCAAACCATCTTCCGCAATAAAATTTGCCGAAAGCAATCGTATATCACTCGCTTTTTTAGATATAGAGATGGGAAAGATGAACGGACTTAATCTGTGCCGCAAGCTTCTTGAAATTAATCCACGTACCAATGTTGTTTTTCTTACTTCTTATATGGAGTATTCCTTCAATGCCTGGGATACCGGAGCCTGTGGTTTTTTGATTAAGCCGCTTTCCAAGGCAGCCGTTGAAAAACAGCTCACAAGGTTAAGATTTCCTGTCGTATGGGGAGGTGCTGATGAGTAACTGGATTGATTTAACTAACTTTGCCATAGCCGTAGGCGGTTTTGTGGTTGCAGTTTTGGGATTATCTTTGGTAATTATTTCGCCATATATTTCAGACTTTCAAAAGAAGTATTTTACTGTATTTTTTTCTTTTTTATTTTTATATATAGCTTCCGACCTTACTTCACAGATATCACTTGTTTTGTTAGGTGAAAAATACTCTTTACTTTCAAAATTGGCAATATTCGGAGAATCCTTTTTTCTTCTATATGTATGCCATATTTGACTGTTTATATTCTCTATTCTGCAAAAAATGCTTTTAAAAAAAGCATAATTATGCATATCTCATGGCTTATCTGGGAAATTTACTTTGCGACTCTGGTTATCACACAGTTTACAAAGGATATTTACTATATAACTGATGATAATGTATATCAGAGAGGACATCTTTATCCTGTACTGCTTGTGCCTCTTATTATTCTTTCAATATATAATTATGCAGTGCTTTTTTTCAAAAAGAAAGCTATATCCAAAAAGCAGTTTATAGCATTTATAATCTACCTGACCATACCTTCCGTCTGCATGCTCATACAGATGTTTTTATATGGTCTTTTGCTTACGGTTATCGGTACTTCGATTGCATCAATATTTATGTTTCTTTTTATTTTATCCGACCAGATAGACGAGTATATCTTACAAAAGGAAGAAAATGCCAAGCAGCGTGCCAGCATAAGCGTTTTGGAAATGCGCCCTCACTTTGTATATAACACATTAACAAGCATATACTACCTTTGCGAACAAAATCCCGAAAAGGCTCAAGAGCTTATACTTAATTTCAATACTTACTTAAGGAAAAATTTTACTGCGATAGCAAAGGATAATACCATTCCTTTTACAGAAGAATTAGAACATACAAGAGCATATCTTGCCGTAGAAAGCGTACGTTTTGAGGATAAGCTTTTTGTAGAGTATGATACTCCTTATACCAATTTCCGCATACCTCCTCTTACGCTTCAGCCTATAGTAGAAAATGCAGTTAAGCACGGTATAGATCCCGAGCTTGAACCGCTTCACATAACAATTCGCACAAGAGAATCAGAAAACGGCAGTGAGATTGAAGTATCAGATAATGGTCCCGGCTTTACAGGTGACGAAAACAACGAACCTCATATCGCCCTTGCAAATATAAAAGAAAGACTTGAATTTATGTGCAACGGAAAGCTATTAATTGAATCAAATGAAAGTGGTGGAACAAGCGTGACTATTAAGATATAATTATCATTTCAAAAATAAAGTGTGCCGTTTTGGCACACTTTATTTTACACTCTCATGTTCTTACCTGTAAGATTTTATCTTTTATACGCACCCACTATACAGCTCTTTTTGCAGAAGCATATTCCGTAGGACTTCACTCCCATATATCCGTCTTCCAAGATTCCGTCTTCATACCTTTTTTCTTCTATCTGCTTGTATGCTTCCTGAAGTCCGTCTTCCATCTCGTTAAACTTTTTTCTTTTCTTTATCTCGAAGATAATTGCAGGATCTTTTGGTCGGTTAGGATATAATACTATATCCGGGCGTCCATCGCCTTCTTCTCTGTTTGACTGCGGTGCATAATTAGGTACACCATAAAGAAGTGACAGGAAAAAGCCATGATAAAACGATTCGCTGCTATCAAAGACACTGATACTTTTTTCAAGCAGGTCGGTCACATAATTTTCTATAGCATCTGTATCTCCATCAAGCACTGCCTTATGAAGTACACTCCTGTCCTCATTTTTTACCTGCCTATCAAACCAGCCTCTTATCTGATTGGTATAGATACTGCGTATCTCGATGTTAGGTATCTTCATCGTAAGATATATAATATCTTCGTTATTTTCATCCCGTCTTTCAGATACCTTCTTCATATATCCTGTGAAGAATAAGAAGTTCCATAGGTTATCCTCTGACTCATGGATATCGTCATAGGTGATATCCTCATGGATTTGCTTTTCTATCGTTCCACCGTTTATCAGGATATCTAACTCCTGCTTCATCGAATCATCCGCATGCCATATCATATCCTTAATGATGGTATTGGAGGACGTGTTCGCCCAGTAGGCTTCCGGAAATTGCCTTCCATCATAGACAACAGAATACACATAACTGATAATGCTCCATGGATTATAAATCTCGGTATTACCAAATAAATAACCATCATACCAGCTTTTAGCTTCTTCGATTTTGTCAGAAATACCATAATCGTTAAGCATCTGTTCTGTCTCTTTCTCTGTGAAGCCAAAACCTTCTGCAAAGCTTCCGTCACGTACAGAAT
>CALGGL010000107.1 GCA_937915975.1 uncultured Lachnospiraceae bacterium
CAGTATATACCATACCTATGCCAGTTATCTTAAATCGATCCAGTATTCTGAACACATCTGCCATAAGACCAGATCACCTCCATTAGTCAAAAATCCTTCAGTTACTAATCCCCCACATTGTCAGATAATATGATAGTATTTTGTCAATTTTTTTAGATTTTGACAAAGTGCTATTATTTGGTTTTATTCTTGATTTAAAAATTTTTAGCTTATAACCACTAATTTTTCTTGTTGTATTTTACACCAGCATCCGCAACTTTTCTTTCATCATTAACATCATATGTTTCTGACACATACTGATATAGCCTACCCTCATAAGCATTAACATTATCACTCATATCATTATTATCCGTCCAAAGTTCACATTGTGTCATAACTGTTTGTACTGCATCGTCCATACCCTCCGGTGGATATTTGTGTTTCTTAAGAAGCTTTTTAATCATCATACGCATTTTGGCTCTGGCCGAATCCCGCTTCTGCCAGTCTATCGTACGATTTTTTCTAAGAGTATCCGCAAGTTCTTTTGTGATTGCAATCAATTCCTCGTTCTCATAGAAATCTTTAATTGCCTGCGGTTTTGTAAGTGCATCATAAAATGCAAGTTCATCCGCCGTAAGTCCAAGCTTTTCGCCTTCCATTTGTGCCGCTTGAATTTGTTTAGCAAGCTTTAAGAGTTCTTCTATTACCTGCTCGTTTGTAAGCATGCCGTTTAGATATCTGTTCATAGCCTGTTGCATTATTTCACTGAATTTTTCAGATTTAACCACATTTGTATGCTTAAAAATTATTACCTGTTCTGCTATAAGCTTCTTAAGAAGCTCTACTGCCAGATTTTTCTCTTTCATCTTTCCTATTTCTTCAAGGAATTTTGGATCAAAAAGGGAAAACTCACCATTGATATCTGAGAACAGATTAATTACACCATTGCTCTTTATACTCTGTTGCAGTAATGCATTCACTCTTGCGTTCATTTCAGGAAGTGATATCTTTGTTTCACTCCCTTTATTCATAAGACGCATAACCAACACTCTGACAGATTCAAAAAATGCTGCCTCAATCCTCAAATTTTCTTCAACAAGTGATGAACAAAGGCTAAGTGCCTGCTTAAGTAGTAACGCTTCTTTTATAAAGTTATCTTTCTCTTTTTCTCTAATCGGTGCAACTATAAAGTTTACTGCACCACTTATAGTTCTTGAGCGCTCCAAATCAGTTCCAGATATAAACTTTGAATAATCAAAGCCGTGAAATAAATCCTTACAAACAGATAGCTTTTCAAGGAATTTAGGATATGCTACTTTCTCAACATCTGTATCTCCATAATTCTTCTTATCTCTTGAAGTATAGTCGTTCATTGCTTCTTTAAGCGCAGATGCAATTCCTACATAATCAACTACCAATCCACCTTCTTTATCTTGGAAAACCCGGTTAACTCTTGCTATAGCCTGCATAAGATTGTATCCATGCATAGGCTTATATACATACATAGTTGCCATAGATGGAACGTCAAAACCGGTCAGCCACATATCTACGACTATTGCAATTTTAAGCGGACTATCATTATCCTTAAATTTATTGGCCAATTCTTCTTTATGACGTTTATTGCCAATTATTTTTCTCCAATCCTCTGGATCCTTATTGGTTTCCGTCATAACAACTGCTATCTTTTCTGTCCAATCAGGTCGTAGTTCAAGTATTCGCCTATATATTTTAATCGCAATACCTCTTGAATAGGCAACAATCATCGCCTTACCTGTAAGAAGATGTTGTCTGTTATTCTCATAATGATCCAAAATATCCTGAACAAGAGAATCTATGGTGCTGTCATTACCCAATATAGCTTCCATCTGTCCAAGCTGTTTTTTACTCTTTTGTATGACTTCCGGATCTGCATTTTCAGCCATAAGGTCATACTCTTCATCAATGAGTTTCATCGTTTCAGCATCAAGTTTAAGCTTTATTACTCTGCTTTCATAATAAACAGGTCGGGTCGCTCCGTCCTCAACCGCCTGTGTCATATCGTATATATCTATGTAATCACCAAATACTTCTCTTGTACTCCTATCTTTCATAGAAATAGGTGTGCCTGTAAAACCTATGTATGTAGCATTTGGAAGGCTGTCTCTTATGATTCTTGCTGTTCCCTTAACAATCTTTGCTTCGTCCTCACCATATTCATTTTCTACTATTTTAACTTTTTCCTTTAATCCATACTGACTTCTGTGCGCTTCATCAGCCATAACGATAATATTTCTTCTCTCAGATAAAGGCTCGTCCGACTCTTCAAATTTTTGCATAGTTGTAAATATAATTCCGTTTGCTTTACGACCATCAAGCCAATCCTTTAACCCAATATCATTTTTACCAGAGGTTTCAGAAAGTTTTCTGCATGTTGCATGAACCGGTTCCTGACGTAAGAAGTTTTTGCATTTTGCAAACTGACCATATAACTGATCATCCAAATCATTTCTATCAGTTATAACAACGATAGTAGGACTATCTAAAGCTTCTTGTAATAAATGAGCATAATATACCATGGAAAGTGACTTACCGGAACCTTGAGTATGCCAAAAAACGCCGCCCTTTCCGTCTGTTACGGTAGCATGCTTCGTCGATTCAATGGCCTTTTTAACTGCAAAATACTGATGATAACCTGCAAGTATCTTATATTTTTTTAATCCCTCATTTGAAAAACATATAAAATTCTTAATTATATCCAGTAATCTTTCTTTTTCAAACATCCCCTCAAAAAATGTATCAAATTGGGCATATTGGGTATTTTCATAATTGCCATCTGTAGTCTTCCATTCCATAAATCTATCTTCACCCGATGTTATGGTTCCTGCCTTAGATGTAAGCTGATCACTCATAACACATATACAGTTATAAATAAACATAGACGGAATCTCCTGCATATAATTACGAATCTGTATATATGCTTCTGATGCATCAGTCTCCTCTCTTGATGGTGACTTTAACTCAATAAGTACAATTGGCATACCATTTAGAAATACAATAACATCCGGACGTTTTTCGCTATTTTCAATAAAAGTCCATTGATTAGCAACTATGAAAGAGTTGTTATCCAGATTAACATAATCAACAATATATACCAATCCCGAACGTTCTTCACCTTTAACATAATAATGCACTTCAACACCATGCTGTATGTAATCCATAAATACTTCGTTTTTCTGAACCAGGTCGGCATTTTCAAAATTCTTTAATTTATACATGGCATCATTTATAGCATCATCAGGCATATCAGGATTTATACGATTTAAAGCAGCAAATAGTTCTTCCTCATATAGTGGATTATAAAAATCTCTTTCTATATCAGGACCGTATATATGTTGATATCCCATGTTTTGAAATAATTCTATTATTGAGTTTTCATAGTCGGCTTCGGTGTAGGTTAAAGACATATTTATCTCCTTTGTAATTATAATTAAATTTTATCCCTATGATATGCTAATATTCTTAGTCTTTTAAGAAATATATCAAATCTTTCTGATAGAAACTTGTCGAAATCAAAAATCTCAGATACTTTTATTGGCATATAAATTGTATCTTCATCTTTTTTTGTATTAGTCCAAACACGTTCAAAAAAATCATAATCGCCTTCTATAGGTGGATAGTTTTTAAAACAAAAAAGTGGATTCTTTTTTGTTGGAATATCTGCAAATCTCTTTCCTTTACCTTTAGGATCATTTATATTAACCGGATGAGCACTGAATATTGCTCTTAATTCCTTAAAATATAATCTATCATCCAATTTATTATAATATCGAGGTTTATTTTTAAAATATGCTATTGATGAATAATCCTCCAACTTACTTGTATTAAATAACACTCTATATATTTGATCTGTAGCGTCTAACAAAATATCAGAATATGAAATTAAAAGCAAAAGGTCATTTATACTATAATTTTTAACATCTTTTTCATATAAAATATTTAGGTTGTTAATTGCCTCTCTGCTCCATAATATACCTGCGTGAACTGTGTTTGCTTTAAATTCTTTTGTACCATCAACTTTTAAATAATAATTAATTCTATTATCCATCAACCGCCCACAAAAACATTCAGCAAAATCTTCTAAAACTTTTGTTGCAATAAACATATTCTATCTCCTGCTTATAATATGGAAAACGATAATTTA
>CALGGL010000108.1 GCA_937915975.1 uncultured Lachnospiraceae bacterium
AACACAAACAACAGGATATGAAATACAATACAGTACAGATAAGAATTTCAAAAAAGGTACCAGTAATTTTAGCGATAATAATCGTGCTTATGACAGTTTTTGTTTTTGCGGCACCAAAGCTTACTCAGGCTAAGGATGATACAAAAACTCAGACAGTAACCGTTGTTTCAACAGACGGGGTAAATACGGGAAAGACAATTATTTCAAACGAGGCTGATACAGTCGAGGGTGCAAATGATTCGGATGCAGAGGTTGAAGCAGCAGATGCAACCGGCTCAAAGGCTATAGCTGCAGCCATAGCTATAGGTCTTGCTGCTCTTGGTGGTGCGATTGCTATGGGGCTTGCCATATCAAAATCAGCAGAGGGTGTATCACGTCAACCTGAGGCAAGTGGTAAGATACAGGGACTTATGATGCTCGGTCTGGTATTTATAGAGACTGTTGTTATATATGCATTGGTTGTAGCGATACTTATAGTATTTGTAATGTAGCAAAGCGAGGTGTGTAATATGGTACTCACAGGATTACCTCTTAATATTGATTTTCAGCAGATATTACTCCATCTTGCTAACTTTGCCATACTTTTCTTCGGCTTATACATTCTTCTTTATAAGCCGGTTAAGGATTTTATGGATAAGAGACAGGCACATTATAAGAGCCTTGATGATGAGGCCAATGATAAGCTTGCCAGTGCTAAGGAAAAAGAAGAGGAATATCTAAACAAACTTAACAGCGTTGATGAAGAGATAGATAAAAAGAAAAAGGAAGCTTCTGCAGAGCTTGATACCATGCGTGTTGAAAAAGAAAAGGAAGCTAAAGAAAAGGCAGATAAGATTGTTGAGGATGCTCGTTTAGAAGCAGAGAGTGTCCGTACCAATATCATCAACAGCGCAAGTAAAGATATAACCGATATGGTAAGTCAGGCGGCTGAAAAGATATTTATGAGTGATGATATAGAAAAGGCTTATGATGTTTTCTTGGAGGATGCTGAAAGGAGCGTAAAGGATGGAGAATAAAATGCCCGAAAAGCGTAATGCATATCTCTATGCCAAGGCAGCACCCACACAGGAACAAAAGGCAAGATTTGAGAGCTTTCTTAAGCAGAAATATAATGAGGATATAAGCCTTGAATGGGTAGAAGATAAAGAAATTAGAGGCTTTAAGCTCATTTATGACACGGAAATATTTAACTGGACTCCGGAGGGAAGATTTGCCCAGTTTAAGGATAAGTTAAATGAGATTTCCATGAGATATGCCAGCAAGTCACAGCCTGACCAGATGATTACCCTGCTTAAAAAGTCCATTGAAGACTTTGAACTTGAGGCGGTTGCCGAGGAAGAGGGTAAGGTCAAAACCGTAGGTGACGGTATCGTCGTTGTGGAAGGTCTTGACTCGGTTAGGTATGGCGAGATAGTAGTCTTTGAATCCGGCGTAAAGGGTATGGTTCAGGATTTAAGACGTGGTGAGATAGGAGTTATCCTCTTTGGTGAGGATGATGAGATAACAGACGGAAGTCTGGTAAGAAGAACTAAAAAGACTGCCGGTATCGCTGTAGGCGATGGCTTCGTAGGCAGAGTTGTAGATGCGCTCGGTAATCCGATCGATGATAAGGGGGACATAGCAGCATCTGATTATCGTGCCCTCGAGACACCTGCACCAAGTATTATAGACAGACAGCCGGTAAATGAACCGATGGATACCGGACTTTTATCCATTGATTCCATGTTCCCTATAGGACGAGGACAAAGAGAGTTAATCATAGGTGACAGACAGACGGGAAAAACCACTGTTGCCCTTGATACAATACTTAATCAGAAGGGTAACGGCGTTATATGTATATATGTTGCCATAGGACAAAAGGCGAGTAGTGTCGCACAGCTCGTCGGTACATTAAATAAGCATGATGCCATGGGCTATACCATAGTTGTAAATGCATCTGCTTCAGATCCGGCACCGCTTCAGTATATAGCTCCTTATGCAGGTACTGCTTTGGGAGAGTATTTTATGGAGCAGGGCAAGGACGTACTTATTGTATATGATGATTTATCAAAGCATGCGATTGCATACAGAGCATTGAGTCTTTTGCTTGAGCGTTCTCCGGGACGTGAGGCATATCCGGGAGATGTATTTTATCTTCATTCAAGACTTTTGGAGCGTTCTGCACATCTGTCTGCCGAAAAAGGAGGCGGTTCACTTACTGCGCTTCCGATAGTAGAAACTCAGGCAGGAGATGTTTCGGCATATATTCCGACCAATATTATATCCATAACTGACGGTCAGATATTCCTTGAGAGCGAGCTTTTCTTCTCGGGACAAAGACCTGCGGTAAATGTCGGACTTTCCGTATCCCGTGTAGGCGGAGCTGCACAGACCAAGGCTATGAAAAAAGCGGCAGGCGGTGTAAGACTTGACCTTGCACAGTACAGGGAGATGGAGGTATTTACCCAGTTTTCAAGTGACCTCGATGATGCAACCAAAAGACAGCTGGTTTACGGTCAGGGACTTATGAGACTTTTAAGACAGCCGCAGAGCCATCCGATGAAGCTGCATGAGCAGGTTATAACTCTTGTTTCGGCTACCGCTCATGTTATGCAGGATATACCGCTTGAGAGCATGCTGGATTTTAGAAATAAGCTTTTTGATTATTTCCATTCCAATGCTATGACACTTTGTAATACCATAGATGATACAGGACTCTTATCCGATGACGATAAGCAGACTATTATAGATGAGGCAAAGAAGTTCTGTGACGAATACCTTTTTGGTATGGTAAATGAGGACGGTGAGTAGGATTGCCAAGTGCAAAGGTAATTAAAAACCGAATTACGAGCGTTAAGAATACAAAGAAGATTACCAATGCCATGTATCTTATAGCTTCGACTAAGATGAGAAAGGCGAAGCTTGAACTTGATGCGGCAAGACCTTACTTTGATATTGCCGAACGCGAGATAAAGAGGATATTCGAAACAAAATCCGATGTAAAAAGTATGTATTTTTATCCTGAGACGGGAAGAAAGCCTGCTGAAAGATACGCTTATCTTGTGATTACTGCGGATAAGGGACTGGCAGGTGCATATAATCATAACATTATCCTTGCTGCGGATGAGGAGATGCGCAGACATAAAAATGTAAAGCTTTATGTCGTGGGTGAATACGGAAGACAGCATTTTAAAAGGCATAAGATTCCGATTGAAAAAACCTTTATATATACAGCACAAAATCCTACCTTTAGAAGGGCAAGAGAAATCGCCAATTTACTTCTTATGGAGTATAGGCTCGGAAATGTCGATGAGATAAGAATTATATACAGCAATTTAAAAAGCAGTGTAGACTCCGAGGTGGTTGTCGAAAAGCTTTTGCCGTTTGACAGGGCAGACTTCGGCGGAAGACCGAAGGCAGAAAGCCGATTCAATCATGATCCTTTGGATAAGGGAGAGGATTATGAGTTTTATCCGTCGGCGGAGAGTGTGCTTGACAGCATAGTCCCAAGCTATGTGGCAGGGTATTTGTACGGAGCGTTGGTTGACAGCTTTTGCAGTGAACAAAATGCCCGAATGGCAGCTATGAGCTCAGCAAATGACAATGCCGAAAACCTGCTCGGAGAGCTTTCGATGGAATACAATCGTGTCAGACAGGCTGCGATAACCCAGGAGATAACTGAGGTTGCGGCAGGTGCGAAGGCACAGAAGAAAAAAAGACAAAGGGAGGCGGAGATTAAATGAATAAAGGAAGAATAGTGCAGGTATCGGGACCTGTTATAGATGTCCGCTTTGATAACGGTAATCCGCCTAAATTAAGAGAGGCGCTTACAGTAGAGGTAGATGGAGAAAGAAAGACCATGGAGGTTGCACAGCTCCTTGGTGATAATGAGGTTAGATGTATAATTCTTTCACAGAGTGAGGGAATAGCAAGAGATATGGAGGTTACCGCAACGGGAACCGGTATATCCGTACCTGTCGGTGCTCCGACTATCGGACGTATGTTTAATGTACTCGGAGATCCGATTGACGGGGGAGATGCCATACCGGAAGATGCTGAAAGATGGAATATACACAGAAAGCCGCCGGCATTTTCAGAGCAAAGCACAAGCATTGAGATACTTGAAACCGGTATCAAGGTTGTAGATTTGCTTGAGCCATATGCCAAGGGTGGTAAGATAGGTCTTTTCGGAGGTGCCGGTGTAGGTAAGACGGTACTTATTCAGGAGCTTATCCATAACGTTGCCATGGAGCATGGCGGTTACTCAATCTTTACCGGTGTAGGTGAGAGAAGCCGTGAGGGTAATGACCTTTGGAGTGAGATGAAGGAAAGCGGAACCATAGATAAGACTGCAATGGTATTCGGCCAGATGAACGAATCACCGGGAGTAAGAATGAGAGTAGCACTTTCGGGACTTACCATGGCAGAATATTTCCGTGACGTAGAAAACAAAGACGTATTGCTTTTCATAGATAATATATTTAGATTTGTACAGGCGGGTTCGGAGGTTTCCACACTTCTCGGACGTATGCCTTCAGCCGTTGGTTATCAGCCGACGCTCGCTCAGGAAATGGGTGATTTGCAGGAGAGAATCACTTCAACGGGAAAGGGTTCCGTAACCTCCGTTCAGGCGGTTTATGTTCCTGCGGATGATTTGACTGATCCTGCACCTGCCACTACATTTTCACATCTTGATGCAACTACGGTTCTTAGCAGAAAGATTGCCGAGCAGGGTATATATCCTGCTGTTGATCCTCTCGAATCAACCTCACGTATACTCGAGGCTGATATAGTTGGAGAGGAGCATTACCGTGTGGCACGTACCGTACAGGAATATCTCCAGAAGTACAATGAGCTTCAGGATATAATCGCCATACTCGGTATGGATGAGCTTTCGGATGCTGATAAGCAAATCGTAAACCGTGCCAGAAAGATGATTCGTTTCCTGTCACAGCCTATGTATGTGGCAGAGAAGTTTACCGGTAATCCGGGTGTATATGTACCGCTTGCTGATACCATAAGAGGCTTTAGTGAGATATTGAGCGGCAAATACGATGATTTACCTGAAGCTGCATTTTACAATGTCGGAACCATAGAGGATGCGGTTGAAAAAGCTAAGAAACTTTAGTTAATCAGTTATATTAAATTCAAAAAAAATCTTATAGAGATTAATAAGCATAAAATTGTAAAGCAGGCTATAAAGAGGTGATATTTTAGTGGAGCATACATTTAAAGCAAGAATATATGAGGCGGACAGTCCGTTTTTTGAGGGGGAGCTTACTTCGGTAGTAGTCCCTGCGATAGACGGAGAGTATGGCGTATTGGCTAACCACAGAAATGTCGTTATAGCTATCGTTCCGGGAAACATGCACTATACTTTGCCGGATGGCACAGTAGAATATGTTATCGTTTCCGAGGGTATGATGAGGGTTGAAAATAATGATGTATTAATCCTCATTAATCATGCCGAAAGACCGGATGAGGTAGAGGCAAACCGTGCCAGAGAAAAGGAAGAGGAACTTATCGAAGCAAGACTTCAAAAGAAAAGTGTCGAAGAATATCTCGAGGCTGAGCTTATGATGCAAAGAACTATGGCAGGTCTTAGAGACGGCGGCCATAGAGTTGACTAAAAGAGTTATAGGACGTGAGCCTTGTCACATATTATTGATACACAAAATGAAATAGCAAGAGGATAGTTAGAGAACAAACCATCGATTTGCTAAATCAAAGCGCTCAGGTTTTTGGTGTTTTGCACGAAACCGAAAACTCGCTTCGCTCAAACAGTTCGGTTTCTGAGCAAACACCTGTAAACCATTCGCTTTTGATTTTACGCAAATCGGGTTAATTATTCTCTAACTATCCTCTTGCTATTCCATTTTATACTTATAATATGACAAGGCTCACGCCCTATGACTCACTATAATTCATCGGATAATATAAGCTTATTGCTTTCGATAAGACTTTCAAGTTCGGATTTTGGTACCGGTTTGCTGAAATAGTAGCCTTGGACTCTTTCGCATCCGATTTCCTTTAAGAATTCAAATTCTGCTTCGGTTTCAACACCCTCGGTGAGAGAGCGTATATTAAGTCTTTTACAAAGATTTATTATTATGTTGATGATAGGCTTTGTATTCGCATTTTCTTCAAAGTTGTCAAGGAATAGCATATCAATCTTAAGTACATCAAAGTCAAAATCCTTAAGAACATTAAGGGAAGAGTAACCGCTTCCGAAATCATCAAGCCAGATATTAAAGCCTGCCTCACGGAAACGCTGCATGGCATCCTTTAAAAGCTCATGCTCCTTGGAAAGGGCACTTTCGGTAATTTCTATCTCCAGATATTCTTTTGGGACATTGTATTTTTTGGCGATATCAATAACGTACTCAACCATATCGCATTGATTAAAATCAAGCTGTGAAAAATTAAGTGAAATCGGCAAAAGCTTTTTACCGGATTTTTTTGCTTCGTTATAATGTTTATCAATGAATTTTAACAATTCTTTTCGATAATTCTCTTTATATTCAATATCAACATACAATCTATCATTTTTAAAGTTATATTCTTTTTGTTTATATAACTCAGAAAATTTTATTGATTTAACATATTTTGGAAGATATTTTGAAAAATTCTTTATATATAACTCACAAACATATTTCTGATATTTTGCTTCATCAATCTCAATATCATCTTTTGAAAAGTCAATTCCATATTCATCAATGAAATATTTGTATGTTTCAGGACTTTCAAACATGGAATCTAACATATTTGTTGAAGATATAATTGTTTCATTAAACCCAGGAAAGAAGGGTAAACTTATTGTATATTTTAATGTTTCTTTGAAGTCTTTTGTATGAAATGTTTTCT